>JAHEKK010000596.1 GCA_024638395.1 Gemmatimonadota bacterium
CGGACGGTGGACGTTCGGGCGGGCGAGTGGACGACGATCGAGGTCCAACTCGACCGCTGGACCAACATGGCAGCCGAGGGATGGTATTCAGGCGACAATCACATTCATCCGAACTACGGCGGCCACTACGACATCACACCGGAAGACCTTCGCCGGAAAGCCAGGGCCGAGGATCTGAACGTGGCCAACGGCACTATCGCGAACTACTGGGGGAACAGCCGGGTCGAAGACCTGGAGCATTTCCTTGGTCATCCCCATCCCCACTCAGATCCCCAAACGGTCGTCTATTACAACGAGGAGTACCGCCCGGGCTACTTCGCCCACATGTCTCTGTTGAACCTGACCGAGCTCATTACCCCTTTCTACATCGGGTCCCGTGGTACGGCGCATCAGGAGCTCTACCCCGACAACGCAACCGTCCTTCGCCGGGTCCACGACCAGGGCGGCATTGGGGGATACGTCCACCCCTACGGCCTGCGGCATCGAGATCCGATCGCCGCCGGAGCGGGAAGCGCCCGGGAGCTGCCGATCGATGCGGCCCTCGGGCTGGCGGACTTCGTGGACGTCGCGTGCATCTGGAGTGACGAACTGGGCACGGCCGCCGTGTGGTACAAGCTGCTGAACACGGGGTCACGGATTCCGGCAACAGCCGGCACGGACGCCATGAGCGACATCTGGAGGCACCCGGCGGTGGGGACCACTCGCTCCTATGTGTACACGGGCGAGCCCGTCCTCGACTACGACGAGTGGGCCGATGCCATGGCTGCGGGACGTGCGTTCGTGACGAGTGGGCCGATCCTCGCTTTTGATGTCGCGGGGAGGGGAATGGGTGGAGAGGTCCAGGTTGATGTGGGTGACCGCGTGCCGGTCTCTGTTACCGCCCGGTCCCTCTTCGTCATGGACCGCCTCGAGATCATCCAAGACGGCCAGATCATCCATTCCGTCGACGCCACCGGCGACCGGAAGACGATCGAGGCGGCCCTGGAACTCGACATTGAATCCAGCGGATGGATTGCCGCTCGAGTGCTGGGACCACCGCAGCACGGGGCGATGGACAGCTATCTGTTTGCGCATACCAACCCCGTTTTCGTCATTGCGGATGGCCAGCCCATCCGGTCGACCGACGACGCGGCCTTCTTCGTCGAGTGGATCGATCAGATGATCGCCGAGATCGACGAGAGGGACGACTGGAACGACCCGGACCACAAGGCCCAGGTCCTGGCCACATTCCGGGAGGCCCGAACGGTGTACCAGGCGCAAGTGGGAGGCACGTAGCCTGCTGCCCGCGTCCCTTCACTGCCTCGACCCAAGCCCGTCGCCCTGCTCCGAAGCGGAGTCCGTCTTCTGCTGAACCGAACGAGAGTGTCGTGAACCAGCCCACCCGGAGCCCGAGCAAGGCGTTGTCTTCACAATGAGCGGCGGAACCATCGTTGTTCGCTTTGCGTCGGACCTCCGCCTATCCGACAATCCCGCCTTGTACCATGCGGTCGAGGAGGGGGCCTCCGTCGTGGCGTTGTTCGTATGGGCTCCCGAGGAGGAGGCCGACTGGCCGCCCGGGGGGGCTCACCGGTGGTGGTTGCACTCGACGCTGCAGGCCTTGAGCAAAGACCTGGATGAAGCCGGTCTCCAGCTCATCCTGCGAGCGGGCTCCAGCCCCAGTGTGTTGGCCGAAGTGGTGGAGGCGACGGGGGCCCGGGCCGTGTTCTGGAACACGCGCCACACTCCCGCGGCGAAGGGGGCCGACGCTACTCTGAGACGATCCCTCGAAGAGGCCGGAACGGAGGTCAGGAGCTACCCTGGCTACCTGCTCCACGACCCCGATGCGATAGAAACCAGTGCCGGCGGACCCTACCGCGTGTTTTCACCGTTCTGGCGCAAGGCGAAAGACCAGCTTCACGTGGGGGAGCCTCTCCCTCGACCTTCGTTTTCCGGGCTCACTCCCCTCAACGACGTCCCCGGCTCGGACGAGCTGAAGAGCTTCGGGTTGACCCCGGAAGCTCGCGACGGCGTCGATTGGGCTTCTGGTCTCCGTGAGGCGTGGACTCCGGGCGAGAAGGGAGCGCAACGTGCGCTTCGAGACTTCGTGGACAACAGGCTCATCGACTATGTGGAGTCGAGGGACCGCCCCGACTTGAATGGGACCTCGCGACTCTCACCCTATCTCCACCACGGGGAGCTCAGCCCCCGCCAGGTGTGGCACGCAGTCCAGGACTGGGTCCAGAACGGCCCCATGCGGAAGGCGGCGGACGGGTTTCTCGAGGAAATCGGTTGGCGGGAGTTCTCGTACCATGTCCTCCACCACTATCCCCATACGCTGACCGAGCCGCTCAACGACAAGTTCGAGAGCTTCCCCTGGAGAGAAGACGAGGAAGGCCTGCGTCGATGGCAGCAGGGGAAGACGGGATTCCCCATTGTCGATGCCGGGATGCGTCAGCTCTGGGACACGGGTTGGATGCACAACCGGGTTCGGATGATCGTTGCGTCGTTCTTGACCAAGGACCTTCTCGTGCACTGGCACGAGGGGGCGCGGTGGTTCTGGGACACGCTGGCGGACGGCGATCTGGCCAACAACACCATGGGCTGGCAGTGGAGCGCCGGCTGCGGTGCGGATGCCCAACCGTACTTCCGCGTGTTCAACCCTGAGTCGCAGGCCACCCGCCACGATCCAAGGGGCGACTACATCAGGGCCTGGATCCCCGAGCTCCGATCCGTCCCGGACGAGTACATCCATCGACCCTGGGACGCGCCCGAGGCTATCCGCGATGAAGCCGGTCTCGACGCCTCGGGTGGTTACCCATCGCCGATCGTTGATCACTCCCGGGCAAGGAAGCGCGCCCTGGAGGCCTACGAAGGCCTGTCCTGACATTCGCCTACCGGACCTCGGGGGCCAGGAACGGCCACGCAACGGGCTCGGTTCCGACGTGCTTCCCGT
>JAHEKK010000597.1 GCA_024638395.1 Gemmatimonadota bacterium
GTGAAGGCTTTGCCGGCAACGCCCACCGACACGTGGAGAACGGTTGGCTACCGTCGGTGCAGTTCCTGGTGGAAGAGGTGGGCATGGACGTGAACATGCGCGACCACAACGGCTACACGGCCATCCACCACGCTGCTGCCCGAGGCGACAACGAGCTGATTCTCTACCTGGTGGAGCAGGGCGGGGATGTGACGGCGGTGAGCCGCCGTGGCCAGACGACGGCCGACATGGCGAACGGTCCCGTCTCCCGGGTTTCGCCCATACCTGAAACCGTGGCTCTGCTCGAGAGCCTGGGGTCGGCGAACAGCAACAACTGCCTGACCTGCCAGTGATGGCACGGCGCTCGCCGGGGGGGACCAACCCCTCGGCGGGCCCAGGCTTCCACTAGATCCGTGGAGATCCTCTGGGTCCTGATCCCGGGACCGTTCGTCGGCTACTTCATCATCGACAGCTTCCGAAAGATCTTCTCCGAGGACGACGGCCTCGTCATGAGGGTTTTCCGGGCGCAGCCGGTCACGATGTTCGCCGCAGCCACGGCGTTGGGGTCCGTTGCCGTGTGGGCCGTTGCCGAAGTGGTGCTCAGGTTCCTGTAGGGGCGTTGAGACAGGAAGCCGGAGAGTAAGGGCCGAGGGGCTGAGCCCAGGAGAGGTCTCAGGCGGTGGCGATCATCCGCCGATCACGCACCACCCGCCGATCCGCCACACGGCGGTCAGTCTCGTTTCTTCGTTCATCCACAGAGCGGCGATCGCTTCCGTCGCGCCGTTCGTCGGCGCGGGGACTCCCGTTGGTCCTCCGCTGGGTGGTGCGGCGGGGGCCGGTGCGGCGCTCGTCATCTCTTCTCCGATCGTCGCCACTGCGACGTTGTGCCACACGTTCCACACGCTCGAGCATCCACATCACCTTTGCCGGGGGGCAGTCAACTTCCTGATTATGGGCAACCGAAACTGGATCGGCTAGAAGACCGTCACACCGGCGCGGGGAGATCGGTGGGTCTTCCACCGCCGAGGCGGTCGCGGAGGGCCTGGGCGTCCCGGGGCGAGCCGAGGAAGATGAGGGAGGTGTTGGCCTGAACGCTTCGGTCGCGATCCGGGTTGTACTTCCAACCGTCGCCATCTCTTATGGCCAGGAGTAGGATGCCTGGAAGCTCCTCCAACCCCAGATCCCTGATTCGGCGCCCCACCGTGGGAGCGCCTTCCCGGATGGCGATTTCTTCGACTCGGAGATTCTGGTCGCGATCGCGCAGCATCTCGTCGAGAAAGGTCACCACGGTCGGGCGGATGAGTTCGGAGGCGAGACGGAGCCCACCGATATGCGGGGGAGACACGACGGCGTCGGCGCCGACCTTCCGGACCTTGGCTTCTTGTGCCACATCCTGAAGCTTCGCGACGATCCGGATGCTCGGGTTCATCTGCCGGGCGGTGAGGGTGATGACGACGTTCTGGTTGTCCGACTCGGAGCACGCGATGAGCCCTTCGGCCCGGCCGATGCCTGCCGCTTCGAGGACATGGTCGTCGGTCGGATCTCCCAGGACCACCGGCACGCCGGCTACCTCCTCGTTGAACTCGTGAGCCTCGCTGGCTGACGCCGCTACGAGGACGACCGGTCGCTCGACCGTGGCGAGCTCGGTTACCGCGTAGATGGCCGTGGGCCCGGACCCGCATACGATCATGTGGCGTTCCAGCTTGGCGAGCTCCCGTTCCATCCTTTTTCTCCCAAAGACGTGGCCGAGCTGGCCCTCGATGATGAATGCGGTGACGGTAGAGACGAAGTACAGGACCCCCCCCATCCCCACCAGAATGAGCACCGAGGTGAAGAGGCGCGCCGCGTCGGTATCGATGGCCACCACTTCTCCGTACCCGACGGTCGTGAGGGTGATGGCCGTCATGTAGAACGCCCGGATCACACCGGCATCCGGATCGATGACGGAGAACCCGACGATCCCCACCACGTTGACGAGTACGAGGAAGGCGAACGCCTTCGTCAGCCGACGTCTCAGCTCCTGAAGATCGGCCTCCCACTCTCTGGCATTCGGCTCGTAGTAGTCCACGGCCGCGAATGTTGCGCGACCCGGCGATGGGGCGCAAGCACGCAAAGCCTTGCCGCTCCGGGGCTTCGCTGGCCATGTTGCTGCCCCACCATGCACCCCGGGCGCCCACCACGAACGGAAAGGCGATTGGCGAACACTCGAACCTCTGATCGCGTCGTAGAGCTCGATGGGCGGACGCTCTCCCTCGAGGACGTGCGGCGGGTGGCATACGACCCGGCCGTGGAGGTGAGGCTCGCTCCTGAGGCGCGCGGGCGGATCCGCGCCTCGAGGGCATTCATCGAGGAGAAGGTGGCTTCCGGGGAGCGGGTCTACGGAGTCACCACGGGTTTCGGACGACTGGCCGACGTGGCCATCGCCGAGCATGAGCGGACGGCACTTCAACACAACCTGGTACGCTCCCACGCGTCGGGGATGGGTGACCCTCTCGACCCGGCATCGGTGCGGGCACTCATGTTATTGCGCGCCAATGCTTTGGCGCGTGGCGTCTCAGGTTGTCGCGAAGTCGTGGTCGAGCGCATCCTCGACTTCCTGAACCACGGGATCCATCCCCGGGTGCCGGAGTTCGGTTCCGTGGGTGCCAGCGGGGACCTCGCCCCTCTGGCCCATGTGGCTCTGGCGCTCCTCGGCGAGGGCGAGGCGGAACATGAAGGGTCGTGGCGCCCTGTAGCCCACTGGATGCAGGAAGAGGGACTCGAACCCCTCACCCTGGAATCCAAAGAGGGATTGGCCCTCATCAACGGGACGCAGGCGACCACAGGGTTGGGGATTCTGGCCCTCTTGCGGGCCGAGCGGGCGCTGGAGACCGCCGATGTCGCCGCCGCAATGTCGTTGGAGGCCCTCCTGGGTACGCCAGAGGCGTTCAGAGCCGAGATCCACGAGG
>JAHEKK010000598.1 GCA_024638395.1 Gemmatimonadota bacterium
GTTCTACCAGGCGCTGGCCGGGTTGCCGCTGACCGTGCTCCTGGTCCGGATCTTGGAGGCGTCCGCGTCAGTGCGGAATGGCTACCTGCGGGCCGCTGCCCACCTCGTGGGCCTTCCACTGGTCCTGCTCGGCCCCTTCGCTCTGGGCGTTGGATGGGGCGTGAAGGAGCGCGCAGCAGCCGAACCGAGCGGGGAGGGGCTGTCGTGCAACATGGCGGCGATGAGCCAGTTCCTCGCCGGTTGGCCCGACGGGGAGCCCGTGATTCTGATCACCAACCTGGGATTTGGGGCAGAAGTCGTCTACCGGACCCATCACCGCGTCGTCGGCGACGTGACCCACCGGAACGCACGAGGGATTCTCGATACCTACGACTTCTTCTCGGCGGTTGAAGATGCTCGAGCACGGGAGGTGGTCGACGCTCGTCCCGTCGACGCCGTGTTGGTCTGCCTGGACCCCTCGGAGCGGAAGTTCTTCATCCGCGAAGATGGTCAGCCATCCCTCTTCGACCGCCTGCGCGAAGGCGACGCCCCGCCGTGGCTTGACTCGGTGGTACTGCCCGCTGAGCTGGAGCGGATGTTCCGGCTGTACCGGGTGCGGCTGGCCCGATAGCCTGACCTACGCCGGCTCCCCGCTTCGTTGGACGCGCTTGTAGACGAATACGCCGACGGCGATCGCCAGGCTGAGCCCCACGCCGATCAACAGCACCTTGGTCACCAGCATCACGACGCCCAGGAGCCAGACGCCCACCGGGGCCAGGATGAACTTGAGGACCTCGAGCAGTAGTAGGCCCAATATGCCTGTGACGGTAAGGGATGCCGCGAATCTCACGTCTCGTCCTTCGTGGTAGGCGCCGATACCCGGTGCCTCGTGATCCGTCTACCTGTTCCTTAGTACGCACCAGAGCACTTCAGGGTTTCCTCGGTTCCCAGCGCTGGCTCTCCGAGCCGTCGCCGGGACCTCCCTATATAGTCTCGGCCGCACGCCTCCCCGGTGGTGGATCGACCCCCGCCGGAATAGGTTGATCGCCCCGATCCACCTGGCCTCGGGGCCGGCAGGGCTCAGTGCGGCGCCGCAGGCTACGACACCTCTGGAGTGCGCTTCATGGTCCGTCCCTTGGCTCTCCTCTCTCTGGTCCTCTTCGTTGTCGCCGTGGGTATTAGCCCGGCCGTTGCCCAGACCGCCGTCTCGGACTGGTTGGTCCTCGGGCCCATGGCCGCGCCGGCGGTTGGCGGAGCCTCGGATCCCGGCGGCCTCCCCGACGGTTTCCTGTCCCTGGACGCCGACTGGCCCGAAGCCGGAGACGGCATCGACTGGTTCAACGGGCAGTCCGTGGTATGGGCGGAGAGGTCGGCTGCAGACGGAGTCCTTGCCCTGGACAGGTCCCGGGGAGCGGTGGCCTACGCCGTCGCCTACCTCCATGCGGACCGTTGGCAGAAGGCGGAGATCGAAGTGTCGGGCGACGGCGAGGAGCGGGTATGGCTCGACGGCCGGCCGGTTTCGGGAGAGGCCGTCCTCGAGCAGGGCGCCCATTGGCTCCTGGTCCAGACCCGACCTTCCGACGATGGCGCGTGGAGCCTCGAAGCCACGGTCCAGCCCTCGACGGCGGGGGCGTCCGTAGCCGCGACTACCGAACCGGCCCGCCCGCCGGCGCTCCTGGAGTTGGAAGCCCTCCCCGGGGTGACGGCGATTCGAGCCGATCCCAGCGGCCGCCTGGGCGCCTTTCTCATCCGGACGGTGGACAGCCAGAACGACCGGTGGGTGACGGAACTCGAGGTCCGGGACCTGACCACGGGGAATCCGGTCCGTCAAATGGGACTGAACACCCCCGCCATGAGTCCCGCCTGGTCCCGAGACGGCTCGCGCCTGGCGTTTCTCACGCCCACGGATCAGCAGGGCGGCACCGGCCTGGACGTCTGGGTCTGGGATCTCGACAACGGGGAAGCCGATAAGGTGCTCCGCGGTGAGCCCGGCGCTTCGGCTCTGCAGTTCTCGGCCGACGGGTCCTGGTTGTACTTCACCGGAACGGTCCAGCCGGACAGCGCGAAGAACACCATCGCGGGAGCCGCACGCCTCAAAGACGTATGGGAGCGCTGGAGCTTCTGGAAGAGCAAGACCCAGCTCTACGGCGTCCATGTCGATCAGGGGACCCGGGTCACGTTGGCAGGAGGCGCGGAGTACTCGGTGAGCGCTCCCGTGCTGTCTCCGGATGGGCGCTTCTTCGTGTACGGCCGGGAGGTACGCATCACCGAGCGGCCCTTCATTCGCGTCGAGCTATGGCGCCTGAACCTGGCCAGCCTGGAGTCGACCAAGCTCCTGGACCTGGAGCGGGAGGCCTTCGCCGCGCCCCAGGGCTACGCCTGGTCGCCCGATGGGGGCGCCGTGGCGTTCTGTGCCTCGTCCGCCAACCTCCTGGACGGGGACGAGCAGACCTTCAACGTGTTCGAGACCGAGTTGTACGCCGTGTCGGTGGCGCGCCCGGAGCTGGTGTCCCTGACGGACCGGTCCATCCCCTCGGTAGGCGCCCTCGGTTGTTCCCCGTACTGGAACGCCGAGGGGTACCTGCACCTGGGCGTTCAGAACGGCTCCCGGCCCATGTTGGCCCGTAGCACCGAGCCCGTGTCGTCCGGTTCCCTCGCGGGGGTCTCCATGGAGATCGTGCCTCTGCCGGCCGGGGAGGCCATGGGGCCCTTCGATCTCGCCCGTGACGTGCTCATCGCTTCCGTCGAGTCACCGGTCATGCCGCAACAGGTGTACCGCAAGGACCTGTCCAGCGGGGCCTCACGGATGCTCTTCGACCCTGCCGTCGAGGAGACCGCCCAGGCCCGGCTGCCCGACATGCACGACTGGACGTTCACGGATTCCGACGGCTACGAGATCGACGGGTGGTACCTGACACCCCCCGACTTCGACCCGGCCCGGGCGTA
>JAHEKK010000599.1 GCA_024638395.1 Gemmatimonadota bacterium
TCGGCGCGGCACTGGATGAGTCAGCCCTGGAGCTGGTCCTCTCCTACGCGTTCGAAGACCGCACCCTCCTCCCTGCCGCCTTGACCGGAGGCTTGTCCAACGAGGAGCTGTTCTCCTGTGCCGTGGCCACCTCAGGGGGGGACGTCTTGTTCCGCTCCAGTGAGCCCCTCGAGCCGCTGTTCGTGGGCACCGATACGCTGGGAGCCCGATACGGGGGGCTCACGTCAGAAGTCCGGGTCCGCCCGGAACTTGCGCGGGCCCTGGTCATCGGAGGCTTCCCCCGCTCACGCCTCCCCCTCGTCTTCGGCCTCATGGCGCTTACGGGCGGACTGGTGCTGGCGGCCATCTTCCAGCTCCGCAGGGAGGGAGAGTTGGCACGTCTGAGGGCGGACTTCGTGTCCGGCGTCTCACACGAGCTGAGGACGCCCCTGGCCCAGATCCGAATGTTCGCCGAGACGCTGGCCCTCGACCGGGTGCGATCGGACGAGGAGCGGGACCGGTCCGTGGACATCATCGTGAACGAGGCCCAGCGCCTGAGCCATCAGGTAGACAACGTGCTGCTCTTCTCGCGGTCGGAGCGTGGACGGATGCGCCTGGACCGGTCGGATCAGGAGCTGTCGGCCCTACTCGGTGAGGTCCTGGAGGGATTCGGGCCTCTCGCCCAGGCCGCCGGTGTGGACGTGCGCTGCGAATCCGGTGAAGCCATTCGGGCCGAGGTGGACGAGGCCGCGATCCGTCAGGTCCTTCTCAACCTCCTGGACAATGCCGTCAAATACGGCCCGGCGGGGCAGACGGTGATGGTAGGTGCGGCAAGGGCCCCCGGCGGACGTGCCATCCTGTGGGTGGAGGACGAGGGTGCAGGGGTGCCGGCGGACCGGGCGAAGGACATTTTCGACCCCTACAACCGCCTGGAGCGCCACCGCGAGTCGGCGGTGGCGGGCTCGGGGATCGGCCTCGCCGTCGCGCGAGAAATCGTCCGGGGCCACGGGGGAGAGATCTGGGTCGAATCGGGCCAGAAGGGAGGGGCACGGTTCGTCATGAGCCTGCCCTGCAACCCCAACGGGCTGGAAGGCGCGGGCTGAGATGGAGACGAACACCCGGTCCGTGCTCATCGTCGAGGACAACGAGAACCTGGCCTACGGTCTGAGGAACAACCTGGAGATCGAGGGCTACGCGGTCTCCGTCGCCGGAGACGGCCCGTCAGGGCTGGAGGCCGCCCGGGACCGCGCGCCGGATCTGGTGATCCTCGACCTGATGCTCCCGGGTATGGACGGATACCGGGTTCTCAAAGGCCTCCGGGATCAAGGCCTCGACATGCCCGTTCTCATTCTGACCGCCAAGGGCGAGGAGGCCGACAAGGTCTTGGGCTTCCGTCTCGGCGCAGACGACTACGTCACCAAGCCCTTCGGGGTGTTGGAGCTGCTGGCCCGGGTCGAGGCGCTTCTGAGGCGTTCCGGCAACGGCACGGGTCAGGCGTCGGGCTCCGTAGAGCGCTTCGGCACGGTGGAGATCGACCCGGGATCCCGGACGGTGATCAAGGACGGTACGGAGGTCGCCCTGACGCCGAAGGAGTTCGATCTCCTGGTGGCTCTCGTGAGCCGCCGGGGCCAGGCCGCCTCACGGCTGGCGTTGCTTCGCGAGGTCTGGGGCCACCGGGCCGCGGTCGCCACTCGGACGGTGGACACCCACGTGTCCGAGCTTCGGCGCAAGCTTGAAGATGAGCCCGCGTCTCCCCAGCACATCCTCACGGTCCACAAGGTGGGATACCGCTTCCGTAGCTGACGGAGGCCGGGCCGGTCCCCCGCGCCCCCCACATTCCTCGAACACTTCCCTGACGACGACCTGACCCGGGCGTCACCCTGTGAGGCCCTTCCCCCACCAGGTTTCCCGGGTGAGGAGACGGTATTCGTCGTGGGAGGGGTGGATGAGGATTTCGGGCTGGGTTCTGGTGATACCGCTCTGGTTCGCTTGGTCGCTCGTCGCGGCACCCGAGGCCAGGGCCCAGTCCGCCGATGTGCGGAGTTCGGCAGGCGGGGGAGGCGGGGAGGGGCGTGCGGTGGAGGAGGCGGTGATGAGGATCCCCCGCCTGTCGGCTCCGGTGCAGTTCGATGGGCGAGTGGACGACGCGGCTTGGGCCGAAATCGACGCCCTGCCTCTGGTTCAATACTGGCCGGACCCGGGCGACGCCATGACCGTCAGAACCGAGATACGGGTGGCGTATGACGAGAACTTCCTCTACGCCTCCGGCCGCTTCCACGACGAGCCCGGGGGGGTCCGGGCCAATTCCTTCGGCCGTGACCAGTGGGACGGCGACGACACTTTCGATCTCATCATCGACTCGTTCAACGACAACGAGACCGCCCTCAAGTTCTCGGTCATGCCCCTGGGAGCCCTCCTCGACGAAGAGGTCCAAAACGACGCCACGCCCAACGGCGATCAGTGGCCCCTCAACCAGGACTGGAACGGGTACTGGGAGGCCCGCACCGACCGGACGGAAGACGGGTGGACCGCCGAGATCCGGATCCCCTGGTCGAGCCTGGGATTCGCGGCCCGGGACGGCCGCGTGATCATGGGTCTCATCGCCGGCCGGTACATCGCGCGCCTCGACGAGCGTCATATCTTTCCGGCCCTCAATCCCGACATCGAGAACGCCGAGATCAAGCCGTCCCTGGCGCAGGACGTAGAGATCGAGGGGGTGGAGAGCGGTCCGCCTCTGTACGTGTCGCCCTACGTGCTGTCGGGAGTGGACCGGACCCGGGACCTGGACCTGGGCGCGCCGCCCACGTCCGAAATGCCCCGGGAGGTGGGGCTCGACGTGAAGCTGGGCCTCACGAACAACCTGACCCTGGATCTCACGGCCAACACGGACTTCGCCCAGGTGGAATCCGACGCCCTCCAGGTGAACCTGGACCGCTTCAACCTG
>JAHEKK010000600.1 GCA_024638395.1 Gemmatimonadota bacterium
TCAAGGAATGGACACCGGAGTGGTTCGCCACGTGTTTCGCTTTGTTCGCCGCCGGGCAATTGGTCACGGGCGTGGCCTCCGGTCCGCTCGTCGACCGGTACGGGGGGCGAAGACTCCTGGCCCTGTTCACCCTGCCCATGGGGATGGGCCTGACTCTCCTCGCCGTCGCCTCACCGGCCTGGGTCGCTGCAGGATTCATGCTGGGCCTGGGCATCACGGCCGGCCTCGGCCCGACGGTGGTCGGTGCAATGTGGGCGGAGGTGTACGGCGTGGTCCACCTGGGATCGATCCGTGCCATGGCGCAGAGCGTGATGGTGTTCGGAACTGCCGCCTCGCCCGTGCTCATGGGCGTTCTGATCGATCGCGGCGTGACCATGGACGCCATGGCCTGGGGTGGCGTCGCGTGGGTGACCCTCGCCACGGTGCTTGCAGGGGCAAGCGGCGTTGGGAAACCAACGCGCCAACCTGCGCCGGGTGTTTGATTTCGGCCTGGTGCCGACAGGGGAGGAAGTTCTGGGCCGCCGACCCTACCGCCACCCCCACCCCCCACCCATACTACCCCCCGCCTCACCCCCGAACCGGACACGCATCCCCATGCCCCGACACGTCACCCTGACGGCCGCCCTCCTCACCGGCGTTTTGTTGGCCACCGTCCTCCCGGCGCCCACAATCGCCCAGGACACAGGCCAGCCCGACGACGACACCAACCCCGAGCAAGAAACCCTCCCCCTCGAGCCCACACGGCGCCTCCGGATGACAGCCACCGAGGGCTCATGGATGTCCGTCGACGTGAGCCCCGACGGGAGCCGTCTGGTCTTCGACCTCCTGGGGGACCTGTACACCCTACCCACCCAGGGCGGGACCGCGACGCCTCTGACCCAGGGCATGGCCTTCGATCAGCAGCCCCGGTTCAGCCCCGACGGGGAGCGAATCGTCTTCGTGTCGGACCGGTCGGGGGATGAGAACGTCTGGATCATTTCCGTCGACATGGCGGACACGGTTCAGCTCACCCGGGGAGAGGGCGACTCCTACCAGTCGCCTGAGTGGACGCCGGATGGGGACTATGTCGTCGTGAGCAGCGACGCCGGGCCGGGGCCGGACAAGCTGCGCATGTACCATGCGGACGGGGGCACGGGGGTCGCTCTCGCTGACGAGCCCACGGGCATGCGCATGACCGGCGCCGCCTTCGGTGCCGACAACTCGGGGCTCGCCGACTATCAGCTGGCCGTTTACGACCGGGACACTGGCGAGATCGCCTCCCGGACCAGCCGCTACGGGGGCGCCTTCCGGCCCACCCTGTCCCCCGACGGTAACTGGTTGGTCTACGGCACCCGCCACGTGGCCGAGACCGCCCTCCGTCTCCGGAACCTCCGCACCGGCGAGGAGCAGTGGTTGGCCTACCCGGTCCAGCGGGACGAGCAGGAATCACGGGGCTCCCGGGACGTATACCCCGGCTTCGCTTTCACCCCTGACTCCCGGGCTATCGTCGTGTCCTACGGCGGCGGGCTCTGGAGCGTCCCCGTCGACGGGTCGGAGCCCACGGAGATCCCCTTCAGCGTCGAAGTCGATCTCCCCATGGGACCCGAAGTGGACTTCTCCTACCCCGTGGAGGACTCCCCCACGTTCATCGCCAAGCAGATCCGCGACGCGGTTCCCTCCCCCTCCGGCGACCGGGTCGCACTAGGGGTCATGGGGGACCTGTACGTCATGGACTTCCCGGACGGCGAGCCTCGCAGGCTGACCGAGCTGGACGGGCACGAGGGTCAACCGGCCTGGTCTCCAGACGGGCGTTGGCTGGCCTTCGCGTCCTGGGACGGACAGGAGGGCGGGCACATCTACAAGACCCGAACCGACGGTAGTGGTCAGGCCCAGCGAATCACCACGGAGCCCGGCTACTACTCGGAGACCGTCTTCTCGCCCGACGGAACCCGCATCGTGGCCATGCGGGGCGAGCGGCGGGCCTACGAGGAGCAGCTCACCCGGGGCCTCACGGCCGGGAACCGGGACCTGATCTGGGTTCCCGCCGAAGGGGGCGAGGCGACGGTGATCACCCCCGTGGACGGCTTCCGCGGCCCCCACTTCACATCGAGCTCCGACCGGATCTGGGTGAGCGGCGGCGACGGGCTCATGTCCATGCGCTGGGACGGCACGGACCGGAGGGGTCACGTCCAGGTCAGGGGTCAGGGGCAGGGCGAAGGACCCGGTCCCTCGGCCTCCGAGATCTGGATGGCGCCGGAAGGCGACCAGGCGTTGGCCCAGGTGGGGAACAACCTGTACGTGGTCACCGTGCCCCGGGTCGGCGGTGACGTGCCCACCGTGTCCGTGGCCAACCCGGAGCGGGCGGCTTTCCCGGCCCAGCGTCTCAGCGACATCGGAGCCCAGTTCCCGGCCTGGAGCGGCGACGGTCGCAAGGTCCATTGGACGATCGGCAACGCGTACTTCGTCTACGACCTGGACGCGGCGGAAGCGTTTGCGGATTCGGTGGAAGCGGTGCGGGAGGCCGAGGCCGAAGCGGAGGACGCAGCCGCGGACGAGGAGTCTCCCGATGAGGAGGGGGACGAAGACGAGGGCGATGACGAGGATGACGACGCCCAGTACCCGCCCCTCGAGCGTCGCATCGAGATCGAGTTCGACCGGGACCTCCCGGACGGATCGGTCGTGCTGCGGGGCGCTCGTCTGGTCACCATGCGGGGCGACGAGGTGATCGAGAACGGGGACATCGTCATCCAAGGCAACCGGATCGCCGCGGTCGGCGCTCAAGGATCGGTCACCGTACCCGACGGCGCCCAGGTGATCGACATGTCGGGCCGGACCATCGTCCCCGGCTTCGTGGACACCCACGCCCACCTCCGGGTTCAGGTCGACCTCCACCGGAGCCAGATGTGGTCCTACGCCGCCAATCTGGCCTACGGGGTTACT
>JAHEKK010000053.1:0-11165 GCA_024638395.1 Gemmatimonadota bacterium
GCCTCTGTGTGCAGGAGCATGAGTGACTGCATGGGGGTGATAGGATACATGTCCTCCACGTTCGCCATCGCCCCCGAGCTGCTCGTTTCGATCATGTCTCTGTAAAGTCCAGCCGCCCGAGGAGTCGGGCCACTGTGTCGTAGTCGGTGTCTCCGAAGCCATCGATCTCGAACTCAGCCTCGTCTATGTCCTTCACCTCCATGAGAGCGTCATAGACCGCGGACGTCAGTCGGGGAAGCTCCGCCGTCGAACCGGGGCCGCCCTCGATGGAGATCTCCAATTCGCTGCCCGTCTGGTAGGCGTTCACCTCCAACGCGTAGGCCCGCTGCCCACTGGGGCTGCGGGCCAAGCCGGCGAGGTCGGGTCGCAATGAGAAGGGAGCGCCGTCGAAGTGCGGCGTGCGCAGTCCCAGGTAGTTGAAGACGACATCGGAGGAGATTCCGGCGGCGAGGGTCTCCCGCACTTCCGCCTCCGGCGAAAGGTACCGCAGGAGTGTCTGGTCGACCCCCGATCCACGAGCGGCCCGGATGGCTCGCTGCACATTTCTGAGTGTGTGTAGATGCGTGGCACCGAGTCGGCAGCGGAATGGGGAGACGGTGGTGAACCATCCCACCGTTCGATGCACGTGGCCGCGTCTGCCAGTCCCCACATCACGCCCGTGCCCCTCGAGGTCCATTCTCAGGACGTGGTCACCACACCACTTGCGCCATCCGATCAGGAATCCCGTGATGATCAGTTCCTCGAGGGAGGCCTCCAGAGTGCCTCTTGCCGCGTCCAGGGCGGCAAAGGCTGGCGCCGGGAACCGGACGATCTCCGTTCGTCCTTCTCCCGCACGCCCCGTCGTCATTCCCCTCCTGCCACAAGGGGAGGCTTCCTGGGACGGCCGATCCGTTGCCTGGATCAGGGCGTGGCTGTCCAGGGTCGCTGCCCGCTCGTTGAGTCCGCGGGCCCAGGCCACGAAGGGCTCGGTCTTTGGTGGAAGGCGTAGAGGGCTGCCCGATCGTCCCTGATCGATCAATGCAGCCAAATCCTCCAGCACCACATTCCAGGAGACCGCATCGATAACGAGATGGTGGGTGACGAGGGCCATGAGCCGCACGTCGCCCTGGTGCTCCAGGATGACCGCCCGGAACAGGTCGCCAGCGGCCAGGTCCATGGAGCGGTGGTTCAGGTTGCAGGCATCGATGAAGATCTGCTCCGCCGCGGTGTCGGGGTAGGCGCCGGCCGTCAGAACTTGAAGACGCGGTGTGCCGGCGTGCGGAACATTCTGAAGGGAGATTCTGCCCTCGGCGTCGAACACGAACTGGGTTCGCAGGGCGTCATGATATTCGAGCAGCGTGGCGATGATCCGCCGTGCATCGGCCACGGGGAGTACCTTTGCCTCGAACTGCAGGACCCGGTCCTGATTCCAGTGCTCGGGGTCGTCGCGTACGGTGCTGAAGAACCACCGCTGAATGGGAGTGAGGGGCGCCTGGCCAATGGCCGATATCGATGCGACAGGAGCCTCCTTGGGCTCCGACGCGGCCATAGCCGCCACGGTCGGCGTTCGAAAGAACGATTGCGGGTCGATTTCGAAGCCGGCCCTGGACGCCCTGGACAGCACTCGGATACTCGAGAGCGAGTCTCCGCCCAGCTCGAAGAAGTCGTCGTGGACGCCAACACGGTCTAGGCCGAGAACGGATTGCCAGATCTCCGCGAGGGTTTCTTCCGCCGGGGTCCGGGGCGCCTGGGCCGGGCCCGACGGAATGGACAGCGGGTGGCCGTCCAAGGAAGGGAGTGCGGGACGGTCCAGCTTTCCGGACGAGGTACGGGGAAGGCCATCGACCACGATGTACCGGCTGGGAATCATGTAGCGCGGCACCCGTTCCGACAGCCACCTGTCGAGGTCCTGGCTTCGTGGCGCGGGCCCCTCGCCCACCAGGTACGCCGTGAGTACGGTGGGGATTCCTTCCTGCTCGGATGCATCTACCGCCACCTCAGCAACGTGGGGATGGGTGGTCAGAGCAGATTCGATCTCCTCCACTTCGACGCGGAAGCCACGGATCTTCACTTGCTGGTCGCGACGTCCGAGGAACTGGATCCGACCATCGTCCAGCCAGCGGCCGCGATCCCCGGTGTAGTACACCCTGCCCACGCCCCCGAAGGGATCCGAACTAAAGCGCTCAGCGCTTTGAGCCGGGTCCCCGAGGTATTCCAGGGCCACACCGGGGCCTCCAATGACCAGGTCGCCTTCGATCCCCACGCCTACCGGCCGCGAAGAGTCGTCCAGGATGTAGACCCGGTATGAGGGGATCGGTCGCCCGATGGTTACGGGTCCATCGGACTCCTCGGTCAGGTTGGCCACGGTTGCCCAGACCGTCGCTTCGCTCGGTCCGTATTCGTTGAAGATCTCGGAGCCGGGCATAAGGCGGATATGTCTTTCGACCAGTGTTGTTGTCGCCGACTCCCCCGCGACAATGACGGTGGTCAGGTCGGGAGCGCTTACAGCATCAAGCTCTTCGAGGAGGGCGCCGTACAGGGATGGAACCATGAGCGTATGAGTAACGCGGGCGGCTTGAATCGTCGCGGCCAGGGCTCGTAGATCCTGCTCCTCCCTCGCCCGGGGAATGGCGACCGTTCCCCCCGTCGCGAGCGTCCAGAAGAGGCCCGCGATCGAGCTGTCGACCCAGAGCGGTGAGAGCAACAGAAAACACGAGGGGTTACGCTCGTAGCTGTCCAGGCGCGCCTGGGTCGAGTGGGCCAGGTTGCTGCGGGTGACAATCACGCCTTTTGGCATCCCGGTGCTCCCGGACGTGAACATGACGTATGCGGGGCCGTCCGGTCTGTAGGGCCGGTGCAGTTTCTCGGCTGACCCATGCATCGCCTCTTGGAGGTCGAGTATGGGGCGTTCGATATCCGCCCAGTCTTCTCGCCTCGGCCTCAGTACGAGGTCGAAGCGGTCCAACAGCTGATCGCGCCGCACGGGTGGGAGACCGGGGTCCATGGGAGCATATGCCGCTCCGGTCTTGAGGACTGCGAGGAAGGCCACCACCGTCTCTTCGGTTCTTGAGGCTGGGATGGCCACCAGGGACCCCGGCCCAATGCCACGATCAACCAGCGCCTGAGCTACGTTGTTCGCGGCCCGCTCCAGTTCTCCGTACTGCATGGTCCCACTTGACGATCGAAGGGCGATCGACTCGGGGTTCGCGTCGGATTCATGCTGGATCAACGCGAGGACATCCGAGGGATGTCGCGCCAGATCCGGGCCATGGCTCCAGCGGTGGGTCACGGCTTCCCGGTGCTCCGGTGTCAGGCAAGACAGCTCCGCCAACGAGGAGACGTTCGCATCGATGAGCTCGTCCAGGATCGATGCGACTTGATCGAGCAGGCGGCGCGCCGCCTGCTCGTCGTACAGGCCGGGATCGTGTTTGAGTTGTAGGGTGAGCCCACGGTCCGGGATCGCCACAAGCCCCAGGGGTAGGTCGCTGGGACCATCGATCGACATCTGGGAAGGCCGGAGGGTGCCGCCTGCACTTGGGCCCGCTACCGAATCAGGGAAGCTTTCGAACACGACGACGGTGCGGAACAGGGGGTCCGTGTGCGCCACCCCGCTCCAACGGGCTATTCGTGCGAGACCAGCCGAGCCGTGGCTCCGGTCCTCGCTCATCGAGCGCTGAAGATCCCGTAGGAACTTCGAAGGAGGGTCGGATTCCGACAGCGTTGCCCGAACGGGAATGGTGCTGAGATACAGCCCCGTTGCATCGCCCACGCCAGGGATGTCCGCCGGACGCCTGGAAACCGTGGATCCGAAGACGACGTCGTCGGAACCGGCGTACCGCCCAAGAAGAACCGCCCACGCTCCAGCCACCATCGTGGCTGGCGTGACCCGCATGGCCGCAGCGGCCTGACGCAGCCGGGCGTAGCGCTCCTCGGAGACCCGGTGGATGCGCGTGATGCCGGCGGTTCGCGTCGGTGAGCCGGTCGAGAACGGCAGCGGGGTGGGGGTATGGAACGATGCAAGCCGTTCCCGCCAGTGCGTTTCCTCCGCACCCGCGTTCCGGGACTCGATCCATCCCACAAAGCGAGAGAACGACGGAGGCGCAGGCCGATCGGGGGGCTGTGCGTTGGATGCGAGGGCCTCGTAGTCCTCCAATACCTCCCGGACGATCAGCGAGCCCGACCAACCGTCCGACACCGCATGGTGGACGCTCCAGAGCACCCCATACGAGTCCTCACCAAACCGCACGCATGTCACCCGTGTCAGAGGTGCGGTGGACAACTCGAACGGTCTTCGCAAATCGTCCTCTGCGAGGGCCTGCCACCTCGCGCTGCGTTCCTCTTCGCCCGCGGACCGCCAGTCGAGAGCGGTCCACGGAAGTTCAACGCGGCCTCGAACGACCTGCAGGGGGCGATCCCGCCCCTGCCAGGCAAAGAAGGTTCGAAGGGACTCGTGTCGGTCAACGGCGCGTTGGAAGGCCTGGCGCAGAAGCTCGGATTGGATCTGGCCTTCGAGCGTGAAGCGCACCTGTCCGTGGTAGAACCCGGACGAGGGGTCTCGAAGAGCATGGTAGAGCATGCCCTCCTGAAGAGGCGTTAGCGGGAATGCGGACTCGATGTTGCCTTTGACCAACCTTCAGAACTCCCCAAACTGACGCTGTAGATCCTCCAGTTCCTCCGCGGTGGCTACCGCCGGCTCCGGAGTCGCAGCACGCTGCCGAACGGGCATCGCCACGTCGGCCAAACCGGCGACTGTGGGATGATCGAAGAGGTCTCGGGGCTCGATCCGGAGCCCCACCTCAGAGGCGGCAGCCACGATCTGCACGCAATGCATCGAGTCCCCGCCGATCTCGAAGAAGTTGTCGTGGACACCGATGTCGTCCAGACCCAGAACCTCCCGCCAGATCGTGGCCAACTGTTCCTCGCCGGTGTTGCGCGGGGGCACGAAGACGACGTCCAATAGCGGACGATCGGACGTTGCCTGTGGTAGCGCGGACCGGTCCAGCTTCCCTCCCTCACCCATGGGCAGCGTGTCCAGACGCAGGAAAGAGCCCGGAAGCGCTTCCGGTGGTAGTTGTGGCGCCATGAACTTCCGCAGCTCGGAAACGGGGATTTCGCGACTCCCCACGTAGCAGGCCGCCAGCCGCTTCCCCTCGTGGGATCTGGAACGGACCTGGTAGGCCACGCGGCCGAGAAGACGCGAAATGTTCTCAGGGTCGAGATCGTCGTCCAATTCCTCGACCGCCGCCTCCACCTTCTTGTGGCCCAACCGTACGTCCCAACTATACGGCATCGAATAGTTGTGAAACCCCCGCTCGGTCTTGTGCACGTAGATGCCGGCCTCGTTGATGAGGCAGTTCGTGGACCTCCCCGTGTCCGACGGCCGGATCCATGGAGTGTGTTCGCCGATGTATTCGAGTACTACGTCGAGGGGGTCGTCACAGTACCGGTAGAAGTCGAGAAACCGGATTTCGTCGAAGACCTCTTCCGTTTCGAAGAGAGAGACGTCCAGCAGCCTCGACACCGCGTCGTCCATCCGGTGGTATGCTTTGCGAGCTGACAGGATTGTCGCCTCTACCTCTGCCGGCTCGAAGATGTTTCTTCGGTAGAGGTCCTGTAGCCGCGTCTCGAAGATCTGGCCCCTCGAGAGCCCGGTCACGATGGTCCTCAGGCCCCGGCTGTGCGCCAGGTTGACGGCCAGGGTGTAGATGGTCTTGAAACAGCCCTCACAGACGTTGCTGAAGCGCTCCAGGCTGTCCCGGAAGATGTCCTCCATGCCTTCGGGTCGGGCCAGGATCAGTTCGAGACCCAGCTGATCGACGACCCGTCTGGCATTGGCCTTCGCCTGATCCGAGATGAAGCCGTTGTCGAGCATGAACACGAGGGGCCGTGCGCCCATCTCCACAATCTTGCACAGGGCGTAGGTACTGTCTTTCCCTCCGCTGAGCAGCATCAGGCAGTCCTGCAGTCCGGCCGCCCGGGACCTCGTCTCCGCCAGGAGTTCTTCTAGATCGCCCATGGTGCCGAAGTACGACGCGACCTGATCCCGCTTCGCTTCGAATCGGCGACATACCGCACACACACCCTCGCCGTCCAATTGAGCCCGGGGATGGGCGGACTCGAGGCCGCACCGGGTGCAACGGCCAGCGTCTACACGCGGCCCCTCGATGAGGTAGGCGGCGCAGGCGTCTACGTCCGGGTGTGATCCAAGCGCGGACTCTACCTCCCCCAACTCGATCCGGGCGCCCCGAATCTTGACCTGGTTGTCCCGGCGCCCCAGAAAGTGCAGGGTTCCGTCGGGCGTCCATCGGCCGAAATCGCCAGTGCGGTACATGGGGACGCCAGGCTCACTCGGATCCTCCAGGAAGACCTCTTTTGTCCTTTGCGGCAGGTTTCGGTATCCCCGGGCGACGCGTGCGCCAGAAACGCAAATCTCCCCCACTACACCCCTGGGCGTGGGTCGGAGATGGTGATCCAGGACGTGTACACCAACGTTGGCGGTGGGGCGTCCGATGGGCACCGAATGGTCCGTGTCCACCGCAGGGTCGAACCGGTGGATCAAACAGGCCACGGTCGCTTCGGTGGGGCCGTATTCGTTGTAGACCGTAGCCCCCGGCGGCAAGCTGGCCAGTGCTTGAGCGGCCAACGAGGTCGGTAGTTCCTCCCCTCCGAGGACCAGCCCTCGCACTCGTGACTCCTTCAGGCTCGAATCCCGGATGAGCATGAGATGGGAGGGTGTCAGCTTGACCACGTCGACCCGATTCTCTTCGAATACCCGCTGAATGGTCGTGGCAGCTGGTTCTCCGTGGTCCCGGTATACCACAACGCTTCCTCCGGTGACCAGGGGGACCAGCAGCGAGGTGAGCGTCAGGTCGAAGGCCGGCGAAGTGAAGAACGGGAGGCGGACCGCTGCCCGATTCCCGTAGCACTCGGCGGCCCATGACACGTAGTCGGCCAGATTCCCGTGGGTAACCTCCACACCCTTGGGCTGTCCCGTGGAACCGGACGTGTACAACACGTACGCGAGGTCGCTCTCGTCGGGATTCGGGTCGAGGCGCGGAGGCGCCAATTCCAGTTCTCGGAGGGATAGCCGACGTCGGAGTGACTCATGGGCCGTTTCCCGGCCGGGAACGGATGGAAATGGGGCACCGTGTCCGTCTGCCCCGCTATGAACGATGATCTCCGTGCCGGCGTCCTTCAGGATGTGATCGTTGCGTGCGGCCGGGGCATCCGGATCGATGGGAACGAAGGCCGCACCCGAGCGAAGCACCGCCAACATCGCGACGATGTAGTCGGCTGACCGGGGGATCGAGATGCCCACGAGGTCCCCAGGCTTCGCTCCGGCGTCCGACAGGCCCGCAGCTGCCCTCCGAGACCGCTCGTCCAGAGCGCGGTACGAGATTACGGTCTCGCCCTCCTCTATGGCGGGTGCGTCCGGGTCAGCGTCTACACGCTTCTGGAAGAGTTCCAAGATGCTGCCGGGGCGCACCTTCGTCTGCGATGTCGGGACGAAACCGGCCGCCTCGTCCCATGTCGTGATGTCCACGTCGCCGATGGTCGTGTCCGGGTTCCGCACCGCGGCGTCCATCAGCGCTGAGAAATGCCGGTTGAACCAACCCCTCTCCAAGGGCCCGAAGACGTCGGTGCTCAGATCAACGTCCAAGTTCGGTTGCGGCCCGGGTCCGAGACCGTGGACATGCAGCCGGACCACGTGTGAAGGATCCACGAACCCTGGATGGACCCACTCCGCGGTCGCCGACCGACCGCCAAACTCGAGCTCCATCTGCGGGATGTAGTTGAGAACCACGTCGAAGGCATCTCTCGGGACGCCAGCGCTGGCTCCTGGCAGTGCGTATACCGACATCTTCAGCAACGCAGCCTTCACTCGCCGGGCCAGATCCTCGAAGGTGTCTTCCCGTTCCACCTTGATGGAGAGTGGGAAGAGCTCCACGAACAAGCCGCTGGTTTCTCGGGCTTCCTGGTCGGGGCGCATCCTGAAGGGCACGCCGATGGTGACGCGTTGCCGGTCCCCTGTCCGGTGCATCCAAGCCGCCAGGATGGATGCAAAGAAGGTGAAACCGGACTGCTCTTCCGAGAGGCCTCTGAACGGTGGCTGGGCCACCAGTTGTCGAATCCCCTCGGACTGTCGGGCATTCAACGGCAGTGGTGTGCGTACGGACTCCCCGCGTCCTTGGGCCGGCTTCCCGTAGAAGTGGCGTTTGGCGAATTCCGGTGGCGAAGCATGTTGCCAGAAGGCCTGGGCCCGTGCCCATTCCGGAGAGCTTCGCAAACCCTGCTCCAGATGTCGCCGAGCGGCAAATTGAGGCACGTCTTCAAAGGCGGGGTCGCGACCCTCCGCCAGCGTCCGATACAGCTCTCCGAGGCGGCCAAAAAGCCGCGTCATCGACCACGCGTCGGTGACGAGGTGGTGCTGGGTGAGGATGAGGACCGACGTGCCGTCCCGTCCGGGGACGAGGGTTAGCCTGGTCAGTTCTGTTTCGGGAGAGAGGGGGGCCGCGGCGGCTTCTGCCAGGGCGTCTGGAAGGCTCCGAGAGGGACCGGCGACATTCTCCTCGAGGACCTGCAGAGACGGTCCCACATCCTCCCGGACGATGGGAACGGGTCGCGTCCCGTCGAACACATAGACGGTGCGTAGGATATCCCGCTCAGCCGCAAGACTTTGCAGCGCTCGCTGGACGACCGTGGGTTCGAGGGCTTCGTCGATGTGAAAAGCGATGGACATGTTATAGAGCGGCATGCCCCCATCCAGCCGCTGCCCTGCCCAGATCGACGCTTCCGCCGTCGTGAGGCTGGCTCTCCCGGCTGGTGATTCGGCCGACTCTCCCGTCCAGACGGGAAGCGGCCGGCCGGAGTGGGCTGCCGCGGCGATCTTGTTGTCGTTTTGTATCATTCAGATGCGGTGGTGACGGCGTGGGGGTGGCAAGAAGGGGTCCGAAAGGGTCTCGACGCACATCATTACTGCAAGAGCCCTACCAAAAGGGGTCTTCTGTGTGCCCGTTCCGGGGCAGCATTCTTGCAACGGACCTGACCGGTCCAAGACGTGCTTGCCTCGAACAAGCCCTGTCCAAGCCCTCTATCTTCATGTGCATCATGATCATACGCCGTTGCGCCATCGCTTCTCTGGCCTTTGTCCTCTGGGTCGTCGCCGCCCCGCCGGCACTCCATGCCTCGGCGCCCGCACCACATGAGCCGGGCCAGAGCTACATGTATCTCCGAATCCACGAGGACTCGCTGGCTGTCCGCCTCGAGATTCGTGCCGAAGACCTCAACCAGGCCCTGGGGCTGGGCTGGCGCGCGGAGTCCGGTCGGTCCGAGACCGAGATCGCTACGGACCTGAGACGAATCCGTGAATACGTGGAAGCTCGCTTCTCTCTGGCTGCCGAGGGCCGGCCACTGGACCTGAGATTCACGGGTCTCGACGTACGGTTTGTCGACTGGGGCGACTTTGTGATGCTCAACTACGAGTCCGACGGGCTCGAAGCCGTTCCCGATTCCATCGACATCGATTTCTCGTTGTTCTTCGAGTGGAACCCGGACCATCGGGATATGGTCATCATCGAGCACAACTGGAAGACGGGCACCTTCAACAACGAAGCCGGCGTCTCCCTGATCATGAGTCCCGGCAACACGTCCCAGACCCTGGATCTGACAACCTCCAGCGTCTGGCGTGGTTTCATTGCCATGATCTGGCAGGGTGTGTGGCACATCCTCATCGGCTTGGATCACATCCTGTTTCTCGTGGCCCTGGTGCTTCCTGCGGTGCTGGTTCGAGCCGATGGACGCTGGGAGCCGGCGGAGAGCTTCAGAACGGCGCTGATCAAGCTTGTTGCCATTGTCACCTTCTTCACGATAGCCCATAGCGTGACGCTGAGTCTGGCCGCCCTCGACCTGGTTCGTTTCCCATCTCGGGTTATCGAATCGATCATTGCAGCCTCCATCGCGGTCGCGGCCGCCGCGAACCTCATGCCCCAGCTTCATATTCGCGAGTGGTTGATCGCGTTTCTCTTCGGGCTCTTTCACGGGTTCGGGTTTGCCTCGGTGCTCGGCGATATCGGGCTGTCCCGGGAGTTTCTGGTTCTCACGCTCCTGGGATTCAACATCGGCGTTGAGCTCGGCCAGATCGCGATCATCGCCGTGATCTTCCCGATACTCTTCGTTCTACGGGGAACGCGACTGTATCGTTGGATCTTCCGCCTGGGCTCCGCGTTCCTGATCCTCATCGCGCTGCACTGGGTAGCGGAGCGCTGGTTTGGATGGAGCATACCCATTCGACGTATTATTGGTGGCTTTTTCGCGTGACCACATGACCGTAACGTCCGACGAGCTCGATCCAGGGGAAGGCCAGTTCGGAGCGCTCCGCAACGACTTGATGGAGTTTGCGGAGCGGGAACTGACTGAGGGGCGTCTGCGGGTCATCGCTCGAGACCACGAAGGCGCGTTTTCGCGCCAGCTTTGGAAGGCTTGCGCCGACTTCGGTGTTCTCGGTTGGGCTGTGCCTCAGGAGTACGGTGGCGCGGGATTGGACATCGTCACCATTACCAGACTCATGGAAGCGTTTGGCTTCGTCTGCCGGGACAATGGTCTTGCCTTCGCCCTCGGCGCCCAGATGTGGGGGATTCAGTCGGCCCTTCTGAAGTTTGGGACGTCCGGCCAGATCGACCGCTTTCTACCGGGGCTGCTTCGCGGCGAGTCGATTGCGGCCTATGCCATCACGGAAGCGGCGTCGGGGTCAGATGCCTTCGGTCTGGAAGCTACCGCCGTCCGGACGTCGGGGAGATACGTTCTGAATGGGGAGAAGGTCTGGGTAACCTTCGCTCCCATCGCAGACGTTGCCCTGGTCTTCGCGAAGACCGAGCCGTCCGCCGGTCGCTGGGGGATCTCCGCCTTCCTTGTGGAGGCGGATTCGCCGGGGTACGTCGCCCATCCGCTGGAACAGAAGATGGGTCTGAGGACCGTCCCTTTCGGCCGAATCAGCCTGGAGGGATGTGAAGTTCCCGAAGAACGGCGGCTTGGCCCCGAGGGGGCGGGTGCGAGCATCTTCGCCTCTTCGCAGACCTGGGAACGCAGCTTGGTGCTGGCTCCTCAAGTTGGCGCCATGGAGCGCCAACTCCGGGACTGTATCGAGTTGTCGCGCACTCGTCACCGCGGCGGGCAGCCCGTTGGCCGGC
>JAHEKK010000053.1:11175-11601 GCA_024638395.1 Gemmatimonadota bacterium
TCTCACCGGATCGCTGACATGAGGTTGCGACTCGAAGTCGCACGTCTTCTCCTCTACAAGATAGCGGGCCTCCTCGAAGCGGGCGATCCTACCCTCCTCGAAACCGCCATGACCAAGGTCTACCTGAGCGAGGCTTTCGTCGAGTCCAGCAGGGACGCCATCGCCATCTTCGGCGCGTCGGGGTACTCGACCGACGCCCAGGTGGAGCGGGACCTCAGGGACGCCATAGGCGCCACGATCTACGGTGGAACCGTGGACATTCAACGGAACATGATCGCCGGCCTCCTGGGCCTCTCGTAGACCACGCATGTCCACCTTCGATTTCCTGATCCACGACGCAGTCCGTCGCCATGCCGTGCGCCGCCCGGATCATCCTGCCCTGTCGTGCCAGGGGCAGACCATGACCTATGAAGAGCTCTACCGGTC
>JAHEKK010000054.1 GCA_024638395.1 Gemmatimonadota bacterium
GCTTCAGGTCGGACTGTAGCCGGCCCTTGGGCGTGAGCAGGGCTCCGTATCGGACTTCGCCGGCACCCCCTTCGGGAGGAGAGGAGACGGACTGGGCCAGGATGCCCTGGAGCATCTGCGCCGGGGCGCGGCCGTGCACCCGGAGCAGAGCTCTGTCCGCCCGATGTACCAAGGCGACGCCCCGGGTGGCTGCCTCGTAGTCGGCGGCCGAAACACTCAACGGGCCGCTCACGACCCCTCGTCCAGCGGACCGGAACCGTCACGGATCTCCCGAACGAGGGCCTCGACCTCGTCTGCATCGCCCGCGGAGGGCACGAACGTGAGGTACGTCCTGAGCTGGGCCACCGCCTCGTCGTTTCGCCCAAGACGAGCAAGGAGGTAGCCCCGGTCCCGGATCTCTGACGGGGAGGTGGGGTGGATGACCAGGATCCGCTCCACCACGGCCAAGGCACGGGCGTCGTCACCGGATTTGCGGTAGATGGCCTTCAGGTTGAGAAGGAGCCGAACGATCATGTCCCGCTTCGAAGCGCGGTTCAGGTGGGTCGGTTGGAGCCGGACACCCCCGCCGAAGTGCTGGTCCAGCAACTCCTGGGCTTCGTCCGGAAAGCGGATCTTCCCGTTGCGGAACGGATCGACAAGGAGGTCCTTGGCCTGTCCGGGAGCCCGCACCAGGAAATGTCGGGGGAAATTGACCCCCTCCACTTCGAGTCCCACCCGCCACCCCACTTCGAGGAGCAGGATACCCAGGGTCAGAGGGATCCCGACCCCCCGGTCCATGACGTCGTTCAGAAAGGAGTTCCGGGGGTCATAGTACTGTTCACGGTTCCCCCGCAGACCGTGGCGCTCGTAGAGGACCCGTATGACCTCGGAGAGGACAATGGGGGGCGCGGTCTCTCCCGCAAGGCGATCCCTGACCTCCTCGGCCATGGCATCCAAGCGTAGCAGATACGGCTCAACCGACAGGCCCGGGTATTCCTCCTTGGCCACCAGGAGGGCGGCCCGGGCCAGGTTCATGAGCTCGTTCGCCTGTCCGACTTCGCGGGCAAACTCATGGCGGACCGAAGGGGCCGGGGCCGTCATACGTCCTCCCCACTCCCGCACACGACTGCAATGCGGGGGCGTGCCCATCTATCTTCTCGGCTCCGTTGCTCCACCAACTTCTCCCTCGGTTCCGCGCTTCGCACTGATTCAAAGCGAACGAATCCGCCCAGGATGCGGTAGACTTGACAGCCACAGGGGGCCGGACCGGCGGCGCAGCGTTCAGCCGTGGGAGAACCGGCCTCCGGCCCAGGGGATTCGAACTGGAAACGCCCAGCCCAGGAGACCCACCCGTTGACTCATTCGGCGTCGAACGAGCACCCGGACCAGCGACCGAAGATCCGGTTGAGCACCCTGTCCCACGGAGCGGGGTGAGCGTGTAAACTCGGCCAGGCCGAGCTGGCGCAGGTCCTGCGTTCACTCCTACCCGTCGAAGATCCGAACGCCCTGGTCGACAGCCAGACCAGGGACGACGCCGCCGTGTACCTCATCGACGAGGGACGCGCCCTCGTGGTGACGCTGGACTTCTTCACCCCGATCGTGGATGACGCCCGTGACTTCGGCCGGATCGCCGCTGCCAACGCCCTTTCCGACGTCTACGCCATGGGGGGCCGGCCCATGTTTGCCCTCAACCTGTTGTCCTTCCCGAGGGAGCTGCTGGGGGAGGGCCTCGTAGAGCAGATCGTCCGGGGGGGCGCAGAGAAGGCGGCCGAGGCGGGGATCCCGGTCCTGGGGGGCCACTCGATCGACGACCCCGAGCCCAAGTTCGGCATGGTCGTCGTCGGAGAGGTGGACCCATCGCGGATGCTCTCAAACGATCGGGCCCGCCCTGGAGACGCCCTCATACTGACCAAGCCTCTCGGAACCGGAGTCGTCGCCACAGCGGTGAAGGCCGGAGCCTGCCCGAAGGATCTTCTGGCCGAGGCCACCAGGGTCATGGCCGCCCTCAACCGAGGGGCAAGCGAGGCGGCCATGGCGTGGGACGCCCATGCTGCCACCGACGTGACCGGCTACGGCCTTACGGGGCACCTCGGGAACATGCTCGCGGCATCAGGGGTGGCGGCGCGGATCCAGGCTGGCCGTGTGCCGCTCCTCTCCGGCGTGAGAGAGCTGGTGGAATCAGGACACGTTCCGGGCGGCACCCGGCGGAATCTGGCCGACGCGGAGCCCAACGCGCGCTACGGGCCCGAAGTGGACGAGCCACTGAGGATTCTCCTCTCGGACGCCCAGACCTCGGGAGGCCTCCTCATCGCCATTGGCCCGGAGGGAGCCGAGAACTTGCAGGCCGCGCTCGAGGAAGCGGGGATCATGGCCGCTCGGATCGGCGAGTTGGCCGAAGGCCCCCCAGGGAGGATCGACATCGTTCTCTGAGGGGCCTCCGGGGCGAGGCCCGGAAGCGACCTTCGGCCGGTTCGCGGACCTTCCGCGTCAGGTGGAGGCAGACGCCTGGCGCGTGCTCTTCTTGGCCTTTCGCTTCGTGGATGCCCTTCGCTTGGGTCCCCGAAGGGCCAATTCGACCACTCGGTGCAGGTCCTCCACCAGGTGGATCGTGAGCGTCTCCCGCACCGCTTCGGGGAGGTCTTCCAGGTCGGCTTCGTTCTCCGAAGGCAGGATGAACTCCCGGATCCCGGCTCGTACGCCACCCAGGACCTTCTCCTTCACGCCGCCGATGGGCAGCACGCGCCCGGTCAGGGTCAGCTCACCGGTCATGGCGAGATCGCTCCGGACCTTCTTGCCCGACACGGCAGAGATGAGAGCCGTCGCCATCGTGATCCCGGCCGACGGGCCGTCCTTGGGGATGGCACCGGCGGGCACGTGGATATGGATCTCCTTCTCCCGGAGGGCCTGCTGGTCGATCCCCAGCGTGTCGTAGTGGCTCTTGGCGTAGGAGAGGGCGGCCCGCCCCGACTCCTTCATGACGTCACCCAGCTGACCCGTAAGAACGAGCCCGCCCTCGCCGGGCATCACACTGGCCTCGACGAACATGATGTCACCGCCCATGGGCGTGTAGAACATCCCGGTGGCGACTCCGACGGCATCCTCGGGCGCCATCTGCTCGGGGTGCACTCTCGGCCGACCCAACAGCTCCTTGACGACCTGGGGAGTCACCTCGACATGCTCGACCTCGTTGGCTGCCACCTTCCGGGCGATCTTCCGCGCGAGCTTGCCGAGCTGCCGCTCCAGCTGCCGCACGCCGGCCTCCCGCGTGTACTTCTGGATCACCTGGTAGAGGGCTTCCTCGTCGACGGAGAGCTCTTCTTCCCTCAGGCCCGCCTCCTTGAGCCGACGGGGGAGCAGGTATCGCTGAGCGATTTCCAGCTTTTCCTTCTCCGTGTACCCACGGAAGTCCACCAGCTCCATCCGGTCCAGGAGCGGTGCAGGAATCCGGTCGACGTAGTTGGCCGTGGCGATGAACAGGACCTCGGAGAGATCGAAGGGAATGCCCAGGTAGTGATCGATGAACGTGGAGTTCTGGGCCGGGTCCAATACCTCCAGAAGGGCGGAGCTGGGATCGCCCTGGAACGACACGCCCAGCTTGTCCACCTCGTCGAGGAGGAAGACGGGATTCTTGCTCTTGGCCTCCTTCATGCCCTGGATGATGCGTCCGGGCATGGCGCCCACGTAGGTCCGCCGGTGTCCGCGGATATCCGCCTCGTCCCGGGCGCCGCCCAAGGAGATCCGGACGTATTCGCGGCCGACTGAGCGGGCGATGGACTTCGCGATGCTGGTCTTCCCGACACCCGGAGGACCGACGAACAAGAGGATGGGTCCTCGGCCGGAGATTTTGTCCTCGTCCGGGGCTTTGGCCCCTTCCTGGTCCCCGTCGTCCTCGGAGGCGTCCTCGTCCTCCGCTTCCGCGGCCTCCGCCTCTGCCCGGTCCATCTGAAGCTTGCGGACCGCCAGGAACTCGAGGATCCGGTCCTTCACGTCCTCCAGGCCATAGTGATCCTCCTCGAGGATCTCCTCAGCCCGGTTCAACTCGATCTTGTCTTCTGTGCGAACGTTCCAGGGCAGTTCCGTCACCCACTCCAGGAACGTCCGGATGACCTGGTATTCGGCGGATTGGGGGCTGGTACGCTCGAGGCGCTTCAGCTCCCGCTCCACCTCACTCCGAGCCGAATCGGCGAGCTCCAGCTCCTCGATCCGCTCCCGAAGCTCCTCCACGTCGTCCCGGTCCTCTTCCTCGCCGAGCTCTTTCTGGATCTGCTTCAGCTGCTCCCGAAGGAGCATCTCCCGCTGGCGCTCGCCCAGTTCCTCCTGGACCTTGGCCTGGATGTCCTCCTGGGCTTCGATCCGGACCAGCTCGCGCTCGACCGCAACCAGAGCCGCACGCATGCGGGCTTCGTCTCCCAACGTTTCCAGGAGCTCCTGCTTTTCGGACGTGGCCAGCTCCAGGTAGAACGCCACGAGATCCGCGAAAGCACCGGGATCGTCCACGCCCTGGATCAACTGGTTGAGAGCCTCCGAGGGAACGCCGCGCCGGGTTCCCAGCTCTGCGGCCCTCTCCCTCAGCTCCTGATCGAGGGCACGGAACGCCGGGTCCTCTTCATCGGCGGGAGACTGCCTGTCCATGGGCAGCAGATTGGCCTGAAGCATGGCCTCCCCGCTCTCCACATACGTCAGTGCCTGTGCCCGACCTTCACCCTGTACCAAGAGCTGGATGCCGCCCCGAACCCGGTGGGTCTGAATGATCCGGACCACCGTCCCTACGGTGTAGAGCACCTCTGGAGACGGCTCGTCCTGGTTCTCCCTCTGGGCGACCGCGAAGAGCCTGCGATCTCCCTCGAGAGCCTCCTGGACGGCTTCGACCGTACCGGCCCGGCCCGCCGAGATGGGGACCGCCACGCCGGGATAAACCACCGTATCCCTCAGGGGAAGGACCGGAAGAGAAAACCGTTCGCCCATGATCTGCCTTTCGATGGCGCGACGCCTCCGGGGTCGGGGTCATCGACGCCTATTCAATTCGCCTCGACCGATCCGGCTGGCTTACCCTCGCCCCCGGTTGAACAGGCCTCAAACGAGTCCTGGTCGCGGTCGCTCGATATCGCATGCCACCTCACGACTCCACGCTCCCAGAGGAACGCTGGCCGATGCAACGAGTATCGGCATGGGGCAGGAACCCTGCCAGCCCTGAACGGGCTGTTTCCTGCCGAATCCGCACCGTCTCCTGCCACATTGGCCCCCGGGGTCCGCCGGCCACGCCGTTGTGGCACATGCCGTCGCTGGCCCTCGGGTCACCCACCCTCCTACCTTCAACTTCCGGACCGCTCATACCCCCACAGGACCCGAGTTGTGCAATGGTCGACCTTCGGAGCAGCTTCGCCGCGTCCACAGCGGCACTTCTTTTCGCCCTCGCCCTCGGGGCCTCGAACATGACTGCGCAGGCCCAGGAGTGGACGATGGCAGCCCGGTCCACCGTGTACGCACCCAGGAACGCAGCTGCCACGAGCCAGCCCCTGGCCACCTCGGCCGCCCTAGAGGTCATGAACAACGGAGGGAATGCCATCGACGCCGCCGTCGCGGCCGCTGCCGTGCTGGGGGTGGTCGAGCCCCACATGACCGGTATGGGGGGTGACATGTTCGCCATCGTCTGGCTGGCGGATAGCCAGGAGCTTATCGGCCTCGACGCAAGCGGTCGTAGCGGGTCAGGGATGAGCGCGGCTGCAATCCGGAGCCGTGGGCACGAGCGGGTGCCGGGGTCAGGCCCCGAAGCCATCACGGTGCCCGGCGCGGTATCGGGCTGGTACGGCCTGGTGGGGAACATGGGCAGGCTTTCGTTCGCCCAGGTGCTCCAACCCGCCATCCGGATCGCCGAAGAGGGGTTCCCCGTGACACCCATCATCGCGCGGCAATGGGCCGCGGCAACCGAGAAGCTCGGCCGTGACGAGGGAGCTCGCGACACCTACCTCCTCGAGGGCGAGAGGGCCCCCGACGCCGGCGAGTGGTTCTCAAATCCGGACCTGGCGGCGTCCTATCGCCAGTTGGCCAAGGAGGGCCCGGCAGCCCTCTACGGCGGAACCCTGGGCCGCAAACTGGTTGACGGGCTGAGCCAGTTGGGAGGGTTCCTCACCCTTGACGACCTGGCTTCCCACGAGCCCCGGTGGATAACCCCGCTGAGCACCGACTTCCGTGACTACACGGTCTGGGAGCTGCCGCCGGCGGGCCAGGGCCTGGCAGCCCTGCAGATGATGGCCATGGCCGAGGGACTGGATCTCGAGAGCATGGGCCACAACTCCGCGGAGTACCTGCACCACCTCATCGAGACGAAGAAGCTCGCCTACGCCGACCTGGCCCGATACGTGTTCGACCCGGCCACCATGGACGTCGACCCCGAGGCGCTGTTGAGCCGCGAGTACCTGGACGGGCGGCGGAGACTCATCGACCCCCACCAGGCCGCGACGCGGGTCGACCCCGGCCGTGCAGTCACGGATTCCGAGACCATCTACCTCGCCACTGCCGATGAAGACGGGAACATGGTGTCCTTCATCAACTCCATCTACTCGTCCTTCGGTTCGGGCGTGGTGATCCCGGGAACGGGCTTCGCATTGCAGAACAGGGGCGCAGGATTCGTCCTGGACGAGGGACACCCGAATCAGGTCGCGCCCGGCAAGAGGCCATTCCACACCATCATCCCCGGTTTCCTCACCCGGGGCGACGAGCCCGTAGCCGCCTTCGGCGTCATGGGCGGGGCGATGCAGCCCCAGGGCCACACACAGCTTCTGCTGAATCTGCTGGTCTTCGGGATGGACCCTCAGGAAGCCGTGGATGCCCCGCGATTCCGGCATCTGTCCGGCAACCGGGTCGCCATCGAGCGCGTCCCCGACGCCATTCGGACCACCCTGGAAGGCATGGGACACGAGATCGTCGACTGGACGCGGACCGACTTCGGAGGAGCCCAATTGGTGATGAAGCTGCCCAGAGGCTGGGCGGCCGCGTCCGAGCCCCGCAAGGACGGCCATGCCGCCGGGAACTGACGGCGGGGACGAATACGAGATCCCCGCGGAGCGGCTCCCCGAGGGGTTCCGGGACACCGTCGGCCAGGAGGTGGGCGAGCCTGCCCGCCCCCGACCGGCCGCCACGGTCATCCTCCTCAGGGAGGCGGCGTCCGCACCCGAGATCCTACTCCTCAAGCGGAACCGAGCCACCGGTTTCGTGCCGGGAGCCTATGTCTTTCCAGGAGGCCGTGTGGACGTGGCGGATGGGAGCGAAGCTGCCACCGCCCGGTGGATGCACCTGGCACCCGAGAAAGCGGCGCTCCGCCTCGGGCTCGCCGGCGCCGGCCCGATGCCCGCCATCGCCTACTACACGGCCGCGGTGAGAGAAGCATTCGAGGAGACCGGGCTCTTGCTGACGGATTCCCGTGCGTGGGCCGAGCGACCTCAGCACGAGATCGACGCCGAGCGGGACGCGCTGCTGGAGGGCGACCTGGGATTCACGGATCTCCTGGAGCGTTCGGACCTACGCCTGGACGGCGACCGCATCGGCTACGTGGCCCACTGGGTGACGCCCCGGGTCGAGCCACGACGGTACGACACCCGCTTCTTCGCCGCCCTGGTCGAGGCCGATGCGGAAGCGAAGATCGACCGGAGAGAGATGACGGACGCCGTGTGGTTGACGCCCTCGGCCGCCCTGGATCGCCACAGGGAGGGCCGCCTTCCCATGATCTTCCCGACGATCCGGACCCTCGAGGAGCTCGCAGCGTTCAGGACCGCAGCCGCCCTTCTGGACCACTATCGCGAAACACCCATCCCCATGATCATGCCGGAGATCATCAGAACGGAGCGGGGTGTGTCACTCCGGATTCCGGGCCGGTGACGGAGGACGGGCCGTGAGTTCCCCAGTCCCGTGAGGATCCTTCTGTTCGGGGCCACGGGTATGATCGGGTCCGGCGTACTCCTGGAGTGCCTGGATCACCCCGACGTGTCGGAAGTCACGGCCATCTCTCGCCGGACCTGCGGTGTCGTCCACGAGAAGCTCGTGGAACGCATTTCCCAGGACTACCTGGACTACGGGCCTGTCCAGGACGCCTTCACGAACGTCGATGCCTGCTTCTTCTGCCTGGGCGTTTCAGCCGTGGGGATGTCCGAGGCGGCATACCGCACCGTGACCTTCGACGTCCCAGCCGCAGCAGCGGAGGCACTTTGGTCCGGGAGCCCCGACGCCTTGTTCATCTACGTGTCCGGGGCCGGCGCCGACAGCACCGGCATGGGCAAGGTGATGTGGGCCAGGGTCAAGGGGCAGATCGAGAACCACCTCATCTCACGGGCCCCGGGGAGGGCCTTCATGTTTCGGCCCGGCTTCATCCAACCCATGCGGGGGGTGAAGTCCAGAACCCGTTGGTACCAGGTGATGTACTCCGTGATCGGGTACGCCTATCCCCTGCTACGGCACCTCGACCGCTGGGTGACCAGCACCGTCGAGGTGGGTCAGGCCATGATCCGCGTCGCCCGGGAAGGATCCGAAGCGCACCCGGGTCCCATCGTCGAGACGAAGGACATCAACCGGATCGCCGCCGGCTGACCGCTACGCGTTGGCCCGGGCGCGTCCGCCGATGACCATGCCCACCACCACGACCGTGACCGCGCCGATGACGTTGTGCCACAGGAACGAGATCGACGGCGCACCGAACGTGACGGCCGCCACGACCCCCATGCCGGCCAGCAGGCCGAAGAAGGCTCCGGCCCCCCGGGCCTTGGGCAGCATGGCCAGCAGGAAGACCCCGAGAATCGAGCCATAGAAGAACGACCCGAAGCGGTTCACCACCTCGATGAGGGATCCCAATGTGGCGGCGTAGGTGGCCACGAAGCAGGCAAAGATGCCCCAGAACGCGGTGGCCAGCTTGGACACGCGGAGGAAGTGGGCATCATCGGCCTCGGGGCGTACCCAGCGCCGGTAGAAGTCGATGACGCTGGCCGTGGAAAGTGAGTTCAATTCGGCCGCAATGCTGGACATGGCCGCGGCCATGACCGCCGCGATGAAGATCCCCGAAAGACCGATGGGGAGCTCGCTGAGGACGAAGCGGGGGATGATGTAGTTCACGTCGCGAGACGACTCCCCCGTCACGTTCTCCGCCAGGGCCAGCGCCTCGCTCCGGATGTCCTGTACCGTGGCTTCGTGGGCGAGGAACTCGTCCATGGCCGCCTGGGCCTCGGCTTCACCCGCTGCGTCGGGAACCCGTCGGGCCGCGGCCTCCCGGAGCGTGAACGTCTCCTGGAACCGGCCCTCCAGGGCCTGGTATTCCGGTCCCCGCTCGGCTACGACCGCGGCTTCGTGGGCCGGGTTGTACAGCAGCGGCGGCGCCTGGAACTGGTAGTAGACGAAGACCAGCACGCCCACCATGAGCACCAGCGCCTGGAGGGGGATCTTCCAGTACGCGCTCATGAGCAGTGAACTGCGGGCTTCGTCTACCGATCGAGCCGTCAGGTACCGTTGTACCTGGCTCTGATCGGTGCCGAAGTACGAGAGCATCAGGAACGTGCCCCCGATGACACCCGACCAGAACGTATAGGTCTCGTTGAGGTTGAAGGAGAAATCGAACACCTGCATGCGCCCCGTGGCCCCGGCGATTCTCAACGCATCGTCGGGCGCGACCGGCATGTTCAGGAGGAGCACGACCACGACGGAGACGAGGGCGACCACGATGAGGACCATCTGCTTCACATCGGCCCAGGTAACGGCCTGGACACCCCCGAGCATCGTGTAGATCACCGTGGGGATCCCGATGAGGGCGACACTCCACGTCAGAGGCCACCCGAACACCGCCGAAAAGACGACCGCGGGCGCCGCCAGGATGGTCCCCGCCGACATCCCCCTCGACAGCAGGAAGAGGAAGGCCGTCAACGACCGGGTGCGGGCGTCGAAGCGCCGCTCCAGATACTCGTAGGCCGTGAAGACCTTGGCCCCATGGAGGAAGGGGACGAGGGTCACCCCCAGGATCACCATGGCCAGGGGCAGGCCGAAGTAGAACTGGACGAAGCGGAGCCCGTCGGTGGCGCCCTGTCCCGTGGTTCCGATCATGGTCACGGCCGAGAGCTGGGTCGCCATGACCGACAGCCCCACGGCCCACCAGGGTAGGCTGCGGTTGGCGAGGAAATACCCCTCCACGTCCTTGGTGCCCTTCGCTCGCCGCACACCGTCGATCATGACGTACGCCAGATACCCTACGACGATGATCCAGTTAATGGGATGCAACGGAACCCGGCCTCAGACGTGGTAGAGGGACTGGAGGATCCAGAGCAGGATCAGCGTCGCGGCCTGGACCGCAAGGACCCGGGTCAGGGTGGTGCGGAAGGACGGGCGGGACCGCGCCGTGGAGGATGGTGGGTCGGAAGGCATGGGGAACCTTCCACGGGACTCGTCCCCGGCGCAAGGGAATTGGACGCCCCGCCGTCGGCCCAACCCCGCACACCGGCACGATCACACGGGCGGCACGACTCCGATCCCTCTCACCGCCCGCCCGCGCCGTTCCCCAACGCCTCCAGGGCCTGCTGCTCCCGGACCCAATACGGAACGGGGAACGGCCGGGGAGAGGGCCAGATGCGATCGAGAGTACTGGCATCGTAGAGCTCCCCGTTCTTCATCACGAAGCGCAGGTCGGTGGAGTTCTGAATGTCGTCCAGGGGATTGCTGTTCAGAACGACGAGGTCGGCGAGCTTGCCAACGGCGAGGGAGCCCAGGTCCTCCTCGAAGCCGATGGACTCGGCCCCGATGATGGTGGCGATCCTCAGGGCCTCCATGGGCGTCATGTCTCCGCTCTGAAGCATCCACAGCTCCCAGTGGGCGGCGATTCCGTCGTGCTGGCCGTGGGATCCCAGCCCTGCCAGTCCCCCGGCGCGAACCACGTCGCGAACGCCCCGGGCGATGTCGGCAAAGTTGTAGTCCTCCTCCACGATGAGGGGACGCCGGCGTGTCTGTCTCGCCAGAATTTCCGATGGGGTGAAGAAGCTCACCTTGGGATCCTGGTGGAGATCGTCGCGGGCCCGCCAATAGCCGTCCCCCGCGGGGGCACCGTACGCCACGACCAGAGTGGGCGTGTACGCCAGCCTCGCATCCGCGAGGACGGTCACGACGTCCTTGTACAGAGGCACCTGGCCGATGGAGTGCTCGATGGCTCCGAACCCGTCGACGGCCATCGTGATGTCCATGCGGAGGTCGGCTGCGCCTTCGTTCGTGACGTTGATTCCCTCGGCTTTGGCGGCCTGGAGAACCCACTGGCGCTGTATCCGCCGGGGCTGGAGGTACTGCTTGATGGAATGGACGCCCTGAGCCTTGTACCGCCGCACCACCCGCAGCGCATCCTCATAGCTGGAGATGGGTGCGTTGTTGCTGGTCAGGGGGAAACCCGTCGCGAAGATTCGAGAGCCCACCATCTCACCCGCGTCCACCAGCTCGCCCCAGGCCACGTTCCATCGAGAACCGCTGGGATTGCGTGTGGTTGTCACGCCGTAGGCGAGGTTGGCCGCGATGGACCATTCCTGCTCAGGGGCCATCTCGGCACCGGTCTTGGGATGCGCATGGACGTCCACCAGTCCCGGCATGATCGTGGTCCC
>JAHEKK010000601.1 GCA_024638395.1 Gemmatimonadota bacterium
CTTGCTTGCGGCTGCCGCGGCGTTTCTCCCGCCGGCGCCTCCCGATCCGGCGTGGGCTTTGCTCGCTATATTGCACCATGAGCATCACGATCACTGAAACGCGCATCCCCGACGTCGTCATCATCGAGCCGAAGCTGTTCTCCGACCACCGGGGGACGTTCTTCGAGGTCTTCCGCTCCACGACCTACGGAGAATACGGTCTGCCCACGCATTTCACCCAGGCCAATCATGCCCGGTCCAGGAAGGGTGTGATTCGAGGACTTCACTTCCAGTGGGATCCCCCCATGGGGAAGATGATGCGGGTGACCCGTGGCGCGGCCTTCGTGGTCGCGGTGGACATACGCCCCGGCTCGCAGACCCTGGGGCAATGGCACGGTATGCTCCTCGACAGCGGGATGTACCGCCAGGTGTGGGCTCCGGCCGGCTTCGCCCGGGGCTTCTGCGCCCTCGAAGAGGACACAGAGGTCCAGTACCTCTGCACGGGGACCTACAACCCGGCCTGCGAGGCGGGAATCCGCTGGGACGACCCCGACGTCGACATCGAATGGCCTTTGCCTGGCGGAGGCCCGCCAATCCTGTCCGACAAGGACCAGGTGGCCCCGACCCTGAAGACCTGGTTGACGCGCCCGGAAGCCGTCCACTTCAGGGTAGCCGGACTCGCACAGAAAACGGGGTAGCGCCCTACCGGCTGCGTCTGCGATCCCGACGCTGGGCTGCGATCTCGACCAGGCGGCGTAGCTCCTGGATCGGCTGCTCGTGATCGTCGACCTGAAGACGCAGGACGACATCGTTGTTCAGCCACACGCCTCCGTCTTCCTTCACGATCAGCATGGCCGCGGACTGCATGCCCCGGGTGTCTCCGCCGGCCGCCTGCCCTGCTTCCAGTGCCGCCTGGAGCCGCAGGGAGAGGTGTCCGGGGGTCGACTCGAAGGCCTGGACCATGTCGTCCACGTCCGCCGGACCTGCAAGGATGTTGCCCTGGGCGGAGCAATACTCGCCGATGCGGTGGCCTGCCCACTCACTGGCCTCGGGCCCCGTATGGGTGGCGACTTCGCCGTGGGCGTCCATGACGGAGAACTGACGCCCTTCGATCGTCCAGTCGTCCGGCCTCGGATTGGGATCTCTCCGCAGGATCTCGCTCACCACCTCCTCGGGGGACAGGCCCTCCTCGAGGAGTTCCAGTCCCTGGGGTCCGTAGCTCACGTCCACGATCGCCTGGGTCGCCACCACACCCACCCCGGCCTTCCCCCATATGACGCCATTTCCGACAGAGAACACCCGGCTCTGGACCGCGACCCCCACTTCCCCGGTCTCGGGGTCATACCCCAGGATGGAAAACGTGGCTACCGGAGGCCACTCGGCGGCGGCGGCGAGCAGGTCCTCCTGGGCGCTTCCGGGCGTTGTCTGGATGACGAAGAAGGCCAGACAATAGAGCCAATGGAAGCGAAGCGGGCCCCGGATCACCATGGGATCTCCTTTCGTACATGGGGGTTTGGACACAGGATAACGTGGGCCACAACGTGGGGACATGCCGCGCCGCCGAGGCTGGAGTCGCGGATCCTCCGTCGTTCGGTCCATGCCCGAGGCCCTCGGAAGAAGGCGCGCCACAGCAGGCCGCCCCGAACGTCGTAGACCACTCCAATCAGGTTGACCCATGAGAACACACTTGCTCGTCGCCCTCGCTTCCATTGCCGCCCTGCTGGCCTGTGGGGACGACCCCGTCTCCTTCGAGCTGGACGAGAACGGGTTCGCAGAGTTCCTGAACGTGGACCTGACCGCGATGACCGAAACGCCGACGGGCCTGCTCTACCAGGACTTCGTCGTGGGTACCGGAGCCGAAGCCATGACGGGAGGGTTCGCGTCCGTGTCCTATACCGGGTGGCTGAAGGAAGGCCCCCAATTCGACGCCGGCACGTTCAACTTCACGATGGGAGCAGGAGACGTCATCGCGGGGTGGGATGAGGGGATCCCGGGCATGAGAGAAGGTGGGACCAGAAGGTTGATCATCCCGCCCGACCTGGGCTACGGAAGCGCGGGCCGTGGGTCCATCCCGCCTGGGGCGACCCTCGTATTCGACGTGACCCTGCTACAGACCGTTCCTCCCAGCTGAGGAGCCCATCGGACATGCCCGCCCGCACCCAGAACCAACTCGAGTGCGAGGTCCTCGAGCGGCTCGAAGCCGCCCTCGAGACGGCACGGACCACCCTCGGCGACCTCGCTCCCCACCAATCGGCGTGGCTTCCGGGGCCCGACGCGTGGAGCGTAGACCAGTGCCTCGGGCACCTGATCGCGAGCTACGACGCCTACCTACCGGCCATCGTGGCGGCCACGGGCTCCACGGCGCCCCGGGCGCCGGGCACTGCCGCTTTCCGTTCAAACCTGGCCGGGCGCTTGATCCGGACCGGCGTCGCTCCCGAGGTGGGGAGGCGATTCAAGACGCCGAAGATCTTCACACCGGTGGGCCTGGAGCTGCCCGGACCGGCCCTCGAGGGCTTCGTCCAGGCCTACGAAAACCTGAAGAACCGTGTCGTCTCGACACGGGAACTGGATTGGCACCGGATCAAGATCCCTAGCCCGGTGACGGGCCTGCTGCGGCCCCGCCTCGGCGACGCCTACTGGATTCTCGCAGCTCACGCCCAGCGCCACGTGGGTCAGGCCGTCCGCGTAACCGAATCCCCCGACTTCCCCGATTCCACCCGTGCATGACTCCGATCCCGCGACCGTCCGTGAGGCTGCAACTCGCCTGACAGGCCCCTAGACCGAGACGTCGCCCAGCATACCCTTGGTCGAGGGCGCACTCCCTCCCTCGGTCCGTACCGAGAAACGCTCCCGCATGCGCCTGTCGTGCTCATCCGTGCCACCGGGTGGGATCGACAGGAACTCCCAATCCTCACCCCGCAGACC
>JAHEKK010000602.1 GCA_024638395.1 Gemmatimonadota bacterium
GGCCGCCGCGACGCACCAACTGCCCATTGGCCGCCAAACCGCGAGCAGGGTGAAACCGAGCGCCGAGACCGTGGATATGGCCTCCACGATCTCGGCCCGGTGTTCCTCCTGAGCTCGACGTTCTGCGCCCTCCCGCAAGCGAAGGTCTGGAAGCCGGGATGCCACTCCCAAACGCGTCCCCGTGACGACCTTCAGGGCTGGCTAGTTGGCCGGGGCCCGGTAGTCCGTGTGACACCCTCGGCAGGAGCCACCCACGGCGGACATGGCTTCATCGACGGCTGCCATATCGCCGGACCCTGCCGCTGCCGCCAGGGCGTCCGCGCCCTCCTTCAGAGCCCGTGCCTTCGTGAGGAAGTCGTTCCAGTTCTCCCAGATCGCATCCATGGCCCGGGAGCCCTCGCCTCCAGTTGCCTCCGGAAACGCGTTCAATGCCATCGTGGCGATTCCCTGCACGGCCTCGGCGTGATGGAGAACGTGCCCCTCGTAGGCTACGTCTCCGCCGAGTAGTCCCCGCAGCGCCCCCGTATGGGCGCGTAGACCCTGCATGAGAGACTGGCGGTACTCGGCGGCCGGGTGCGGCTCCACCTCGGTATCCTGGGCGGCGACCGTTGTGGGCAACGACGCCGCAATGGCGGCTACAGCCAGGCTCCACGTGATTCGGACCATGGTTCGACTCAAGAGTCACTCCCTTCAGGGGTTCACGAGTGCGGACGGGAATCTCCGCAATCTCGGCGGCGCGCTTCGAACGCGACTCGCCACTCTACTCCCTGTTACTCGGCGATGGAAGACGTCGACCCTTCCCTCGGTCAACGAAGTACAAGCGGGGACCATCCGATCCCGTCAGGCGTTGGCCCGGCGTCGATCCGCCGTACGATCTCACGGGTCGCGAGGTCGATGACCGCCACCTGCCCTGCTTCACTCAGGGACAGGAAGAGCGTGCCTCGGTCGTGGGTGAGGGCCACGCCCTGGGGTCCGTCACCGGGCAACGTCATGGTTTCCAGGTCCGCGCGGCTCGAGTAGTTCACAAACCGTACGACGCCCCTCCGGAGATCGGGGATGACGACCAGGTCACGCTCTTCGATGATCAAGATCCGATACGGCCACTGGAAACCGGACAAGGGTGAAGCCACCTCCCCCGTCCCGGGATCCACCACGGACACGGTTCCCTCTTCGTTGCTTCCCACCCACACCTGTGTGCCGTCTCGGCTGACGGTGATGGCTTCTGGCTGAGCCGGCACGGTGAAGCTGCCTCGCTTGGACATTGATGCGACGTCCAGCTCCGACACGGTCCCGGACTGGATGTCGCCGGTGTAGATCCTGGTACCGTCCCCGGTCACCGCCACCATGTGGGATCCACCCGCCTCCGTGGCGATGGACCCGACGATCCGTCCGGAAAAGGGGTTGACGAGGACGACACTCCGGCTCGCCTCGGAGGAAATCGCCAGCACGGTGTCGCCGGGCAGAAAGAGGGCACCATGGGGGCGGGGGAAGTCGCTCAGGTCGATGGTCCGTGTGACGGTCATTCCGGCGACGTCGATCACGGTCAGGCTGTTGCCTCCTCCGTAGTCCGTGGACACGGCCCACCGTCCGTCTTCCGTCATGGCAAGCTCATGAGGCCCTTCCCCCGTCGGCAGCATTCCGAGGTTCTCTCCGGAGGCGACGTCGATGAACGTGGCCGTGGAGGCCCCCTTGTTGAGCACCACGAGGGTCCCGGTCTCACCCTGCCCGCTCTGTGCCGCCGCGTGCGAGCTCGTAGCCCACGGTGCCGAAAAGGCCAAAGCCAGGCTCCACAACACCCCCGCCGTGGACCGCGTTCTGAACCGGAAGGGGGCCTCAAAGCTCGATGTGGGAAGGTCGGCGGTCATGGCTGTCTCTCGGTTTGGAGTCAGGCGTCCATCCCCCCAGGCGGGTCCCCGGGGAGCCACGAAATCGGGACGGGTTCGCCAATATCCCTCCTCTGCGCGATTCGTTCCAGTTCGCCCCTGAGCCCCGCTCCCGCTCTTTTCGGTATTGAGCAGTGAGGCCTGCTCATCCACCCCCGCCCGGAGTCCATTCATGAGTGACCTTGCCATCGCGACCCGAACCGGGGGCGTGGCCCACGTCGCCGACGACGACGTCGAACGCTTTGCGAGCCTGATCCGTGGGAGTGTGCTGACGCCCCAGTCCCCGGCGTACGACGAGAGCCGCGCGCTCTGGAACGCGATGATCAACCGCTCACCCGCCCTGATCGTGGAGTGCATACAGCCGGAGGACGTCGGCCTGGCGGTTCGCTTTGCCCGCGAACACGACCTCCTCGTATCGGTGAGGGGAGCCGGCCACAACATCGCTGGCCACGCGGCTTGCGAGGGGGGCTTGATGATCTCCCTGGCCCGCATGCGGGGGGTCTCGGTCGATCCCGACTCGCGGCGAGTGACGGTCCAACCCGGTGCCACCCTCGGTGACGTCGACGCCGCGACGCAAGCCCATGGCCTCGCGGTGCCCACGGGGATCAATTCCACGACCGGCATCGCGGGACTGACGCTCGGCGGTGGTGTCGGGTGGCTGGGTCGGAAGCACGGGCTGACGATCGACAACCTGCGATCGGCCGACCTCGTTCTTGCCGACGGGGAGCGGATCCGGGCGAGCGCCACGGAGCACCCCGACCTGTTCTGGGCGATTCGCGGCGGAGGCGGCAACTTCGGCATCGTCACCTCCTTCGAGTTCGACGCCCACCCCGTGGGACCGGAGATCCTGTCCGGCCTCATCGTTCACCCCATCGCCGATGCCCCGGAGGTCCTCCGGGCCTACCGGGACTTCACCGACTCGGCTCCGGACGAAGTCACCGTATGGGTGGTCCTCCGAAAAGCTCCGCCTCTGCCCTTCCTCCCGGAAGAGGTCCACGGAACGGAGGTCCTCGTC
>JAHEKK010000055.1 GCA_024638395.1 Gemmatimonadota bacterium
GTAGCTGGACCGAGAATGTAGCCGCGGGTCAACCTACGGCCGAGGAGGTGGTAGAGGCGTGGATGGGGAGCTCGGGACACCGGGCGAACATCCTTCGGGAGCTATCCGAGCACGTGGGGATCGGGTACGTGTTCTCCGACGGCAGCTACTACGGCCATTACTGGACCGTGGATTTCGGTTCGTCTACGCAAGAGCCCGAGAGCGGCGACGGATGTCACCCGTAGACGCCCGGTCGCGGCGAGACGACGGCGGCCCTCGTATGAATCCATCGAGCCGCAACGGCCAGTCCACCCCCCGCCCCCTCCTCCGCTCGCTCTGCGTGCTGGTCGGTATCTCTCTGGCGACCTGCGGAGACGTCTCACCCAGCGAGATCATGGGAGAGTGCGAGAACAACCCGAGACAGGAGGTCCTGGAACTCGTGAACGAGATCCGGGTCGAGAACGGGAGGGCTGCCCTCGCGCTGGACATCCGTCTCGCCGCTTCGGCTCAAGGACATTCCGAAGACATGACGGCCAACAACTTCATGGCCCACACCGGATCCGATGGGACCAACCCCGGCCAACGCATGACTGCCGCCGGCTACCCCTGGAGCGGTTGGTCCGAGAACGTGGCCGCCGGCCAACCGACACCGGAGGCCGTGGTCAACGCGTGGATGAACAGCGACGGGCACCGTGCCAACATCCTGCGGGAGTCCTCGGAGCATGTAGGGATCGGATACGACTATGAAAGCGGCACGAACTACGGGCACTACTGGACGATGAACTTCGGTTCGTCCGAATCGGCGGCTCTGGCCGGAACAGGATGTCACCCCTGACCTGACGGGGCCATCCGACGGGGCTCCGCGCGCCGGAAGAACCACTGGTATCCTCGCCCAGACCCCCCTATTCTTGCCCCCGTCCCTCCAACGGGGACCCCGTCGAGACCTACCCAGTCGCCGAACCCTGGAGGAACCTCCTATCAGCCTGTCCCCTGGCCCCGATGGGGAATCCGGCCAACACGCATCCGCCTACTGGCGTCGCAATGTCCGGTATCTGGCGGTTCTGCTCGCTGTCTGGTTCGTGGCTTCCTACGGCTTCGGGATCATCCTCGCCGATTGGCTCAATCAGTTCCGCATCCCCGGCACCGGGTTCAAGGTCGGATTCTGGTTCGCCCAACAAGGGTCCATCTACGTCTTCGTGGTCCTCATCTTCGTCTACGTGGTTCTCATGAACCGCCTGGACAAGGAGTTCGGAGTCTCCGAGGAATGAGGAGTCGGCGATAGACGTCCTCGGATGGACCTTCGTACTGGTAGCGACTTCCTTTGCCCTCTACATCGGAGTCGCAGTCTGGTCCAGGGCCGGATCCACCAAGGACTTCTACGTCGCCGGAGCAGGCGTCTCTCCCCTGGCCAACGGCATGGCCACCGCCGCCGACTGGATGTCCGCCGCGTCTTTCATCTCCATGGCCGGGCTCATCTCCTTCATGGGTTACGACGGGTCGGTCTACCTCATGGGATGGACCGGAGGCTACGTCCTCCTGGCTCTGCTCCTCGCGCCCTATCTGAGGAAATTCGGCGCCTATACGGTGCCCGACTTCGTAGGAGACCGCTACTACTCCCAGGTGGCCCGGGTCGTGGCGGTGGTGTGCGCCATTTTCGTTTCGTTCACCTACGTCAGTGGACAGATGCGTGGCGTCGGCATCGTGTTCAGCCGCTTCCTCGAGGTGGACATCAACACCGGCGTGATCATCGGGATGGGGATCGTCTTCTTCTACGCGGTGCTGGGAGGGATGAAGGGGATCACCTACACCCAGGTCGCGCAGTATTGCGTGCTCATCTTCGCGTACATGGTCCCGGCCATCTTCCTCGCCGTCATGATGACGGGGAACGTGATCCCTCAACTGGGATTCGGGGGATCGGACCCCGCCACCGGAACGTTCCTCCTCGAGAAGCTGGACGGTCTCCACCAACAACTCGGGTTCGCGCCGTATACATCGGGCACAAAATCCACCATCGACGTCTTCTTCATCACTGCGGCTCTGATGGTGGGCACGGCGGGGCTGCCCCACGTCATCATCCGCTTCTACACGGTGCCGCGGGTCCGGGACGCCAGGATCTCCGTAGGTTGGGCCCTGGTATTCATCGCCGTGCTCTACACGACGGCACCGGCCATCGCCGTCTTCGCACGGTCGAACCTCCTGGACACGGTCGCGGATCAACCGTATGCCACCATGCCGGAGTGGTTCAGCAAGTGGGAGGAGACGGGCCTCATCGCCTTCGACGACAAGAACCAGGACGGACTGATCCACTACGTCGCCGACCCCCAGGCAAACGAGCTCACCATCGACCGGGACATCATGGTGCTGGCGAATCCCGAGATCTCGGGCCTGCCCAACTGGGTGGTGGGCCTCGTGGCGGCCGGAGGCCTGGCCGCCGCTCTCTCCACCGCCGCGGGGCTTTTGCTTGTCGTATCCTCCGCCATCAGCCATGACCTTCTGAAGCGTTCCTTCCGCCCGGACATCTCCGAACAGGGCGAACTCCGGGCCGCGCGTATGAGCGCCGCCGTCGCGGTCGTGGTGGCCGGCTACCTGGGGATCGACCCGCCGGGCTTCGTTGCGCAGGTGGTGGCCTTCGCCTTCGGACTGGCCGCGTCGTCCTTCTTCCCCGCCATCATCCTGGGGATCTTCACCAAGTCCATGAATCGAGAGGGAGCCGTGGCCGGCATGGTGGCCGGGATCTCGTTCACGGCGGGGTACATCATCTACTTCCGGTTTCTGAATCCCGCGGCGGATACCCCGGACCAGTGGTGGTTCGGCATCTCTCCCGAGGGAATCGGGACCCTCGGGATGCTCATCAACTTCGCCGTGGCTTTGCTGGTGATGCGGTTCACCCCTCCACCCCCCCAACGGGTGTCCGCCCTCGTCGACAGCATACGGATCCCCCGCGGCGCCGGACCCGCCCACGAGATCTCGGCCTGATCCCCGAGGGCTCGCTGTACGCGACCACCCGTTGTGAGCCGGATGTCCGGCCTCTTCGGTATGTCCTGGTGAGCCCGTTGAACCGGGGCCGGCCTCCCGCGACAGAGTCCACCGGATGAACCCGGCCCTGCCTACGCCGAAGTACATGGATTCGACACCACGCCTACTGGATATCACCGAGATCTTCAGGCCCCTGGGACCCGGGCGGCCGCGCCGGACGCAAGCCACCATCATGTTCGCCGACCTCGCAGGGTATTCGGCCCTGATGCAGGCCGACGAGGGGGCTGCCATCGCCGTCCGGGCCCTCTACCGGGCGACCCTCACCCGGGCGGTAGCCGGCGGGGGTGGCGTGATCGTCCAACATTACGGAGACGGTTCACTCACCATCTTTCGGCGGGCCGCCGACGGTGCGGCCGCTGCCCTGGAGATCCAGCGGACCCTGGCCGCGGCCGGGGGCGTCCCCCTTCGCGTCGGCCTCCATCTGGCCGAGGTCGTACGGGACGACGAGGGCGTCTACGGACACGGGGTCAACGTTGCGGCGCGTATCCAGAGCCTTTGTCCACCCGGATCCGTCCTGGCTTCCGGAACGCTGGTGGCCGCCCTGCGGGCCGATCTGCCGGCCTCGCTCGCTCGGCGGTCCGAGCCGACCAACCGAGGGCCCATGACGATCCGTCCCATGGGCACGTTCCAGCTACGCAACATGGCCCATCCGCACGCGATCTTCGGCCTTCACGAGGAAGGCATCCACATGCCTGAGCTCATGAGTCTGAGATCGACCTCGGCCGTAATGGTGGCCCCCCCGCCGCCGACACACGCCGGCCGGGGACCCGGGGGGCTGTGGTCCGCCCTGGTCTGGGAGGTCCGGCGCCGACGGGTGCACCGGGCCGTCGGTGGTTATTCGGCTCTGGTCCTGATGCTCGCCCTGGGAGCGGTCTGTCTCGCGTCCCTCACGCCCGTGGCTCGCCATGCGCCCGTGTGGATCGGAGCCGGCGCCTTGATGGGGCTTCCCGTCACGTTGATCTGTTCCTGGTTCTTCGATCTCGCGCCGGACTGGGTCAGGATCACGCCCCGGCGGGGAACGGCGACTCTATCAACCACTGGAGGCTGATCCGGCTACGGTTTCCCGTCTCCTGCCTCTTCGGGCAGGCGAGAGGAGGCCAGCATTCCGACGACCGTGAGTGAGCCGATGATCACCAGGCCACCGATGGCCAGTCGAGGCTGAGTACCCACGATGATGGCCAGGATTAGCACGTAGAGCGCCAAGGTGAGTCCGGCGGTAAAACCTCCCCCCGGGACTTTCATGGGCCGGTGGAGGTCGGGACGGTCCCGCCTGAGCTTGAAGAAGGCGGAAAGCACCATCAGATCCACACTGATGGCGACGAGCATCATGAACTGGATCAGGAACTCGAGGGCCGCCGTCGAGGCGAGACCGAGGATGACCACACCGATGAGGAACAGGCCGGCTACGGGCGTCCCTTTGGGCGACACGTAGCGGAAGATCTTGGGCGCCAGCCCGGCCCGGGAAAGAGCGAAGGCGACCCTCGGCATGCCGAGGAAGTTCACATTTCCGGAGCTCACGAGGATCAAGAGACTGGCAAGAACCACCATGGTCGCTGCCGCTTCACCAAAGACCCCTGAGACGGCATCCTGGGCAACCAGCTCGGATCCCGCCATTTCCGCCGGAGTAAGGGCGGCCAGATACGCCGAGTTCATCAAGAGGTACAGCACCGCCACGATCAGCGACCCACCGATGAGGATTCTCGGGAGGGCACGCCCAGGGTCGGCGATCTCCTCGGACATCTTGGCCGCATCTTCCCATCCGTAGTAGGCGAACGCCACGGATTGATAGGCCAACGCCAACCCGAGAAGCGTGGCGCTTTCGAGGCTGGGACCCTGGGCCAGTCCTCCTCCGTCACCGGCGGCGAGCCCGGCCCCGGCGATGGCCAGGAGCACGACCACTTTGATGGCCGTGGTGATGTTCTGGAACGTGGTGCCGACCTTGAGCCCCCCGAGGTGGAGGAACACGAAGCCTACGACCACGCCGGCGGCCAGGATCCGGACGGATCCACCGCCGGCGAGGATGATGATGTACTCGGCGATGGCCACGGCCTTGATGGCTCCCGAGAATGCCCGGGTGACCAGGAGTTCGGACCAACCCGCAACGAAGCCGGCGGTCGGACCGTAGGCCTCTCGGGCATAGACGAACTTCCCGCCGGCCTGGGGCATCGCAGCCGCCATTTCCGCCAGGACCAGCGTGCTCAGAGCCGCGACGATTCCACCCACGGTCCACACAGCGAGGATCATCCATCCGTTCCCCAGGTAGCCGGCGATGAGACCCGGCGTCCGGAGGATGCCGGCACCGATGACGATGCCCACCGTGATGGCCAGCCCATCGCGTATGCGCATGACCCGCTTCAGCTCGCCCACCGGCACGTCCTTTCCTCGAGATCCGTGGGGAACACCAGCCCGGGCTCCGCGGTCACGGAGCCCCACCCAGCACCCGCTCCAGGTCCGCCACCATCTGCCGGGGGCGGTCGTCGTCGGGTGAGAACTCCAGCGCTCGCCGGGCGTGGGGCAAGGCCTCTTGATACCGCTCGGCACGGATCAGGGCAACGGCCATGTTGAAATGGCCCAATCCCAACCCCGGATCGTGGGTGAGTGCTCGTCCGTAGGCCTGAATGGCCTGCTCCCACGCCCCGGCCCGCAGGTGGAAGTTGCCCATGTTGAAGTGTGCGAGGGGCTCGTTGGGGTCGATCCGCAGCGCCGCCTCGTAACTCCTCAGGGCGCCGGCGGCATCGCCCGACCCGGCCCGGGCGATGCCCAGGTTCACATGGGTCAGAGGTTGATTCGGATCCCCGCCCAAGGATCGGGTGAAGGCATCGATGGCGCGCCCGAAGTCGCCCGACTGGTTGTACAGGAGTCCCAGGGACCGGAGCGCCTGGGGGTCCTCGGGCAAGACGGCAAGGGCCCGGAGATACCCGGCCTCGGCTCTCGCTCCGTCTCCGGAGGCAGCGGATTGATCGCCCAGGTAGCTCAAGATCATCGCCCAACGCCGACGCACCGCCTGGGGTTGTGCCGGAATGCGCCCCGCCCCGGCCTCTTCCTCCACCCAGTGGAGGGTCGCCAAAGCGAGGCTGCGGACGTCCAGGTCTTCGGAGTCGGCCAGAGCCTCGACCCGGATCCGCGCCTCCGGCGAAAAGGGTTGGTCGAGGGCAGTCCAGCTCTCGAGAAACCGGGCCAGCGCCTGAAACTGGGCCATGGGTCTGTCCAGCCCCGGGTGGAGGAGAAGCGCGGCGGCCTGCTCGGCTCCGATTGCCGGGGTAGCGGCCAGAATGCCCGACACGATGGGATCGTGGGGTTTCACGAGACCCCACATGTCCTCCGTCGATGCCTGTAGGCTGATCTCGCTTCTGTCCTCGTGGCATGTCCGGCATGCGCTGACCAACCCCATCCGCGCATCGTGCCCCGGCCTGGGGATGGGGATGGTGTGATCGGACCGCGCGAAGGGAACTTCGTCGCCCACCTCGGGATGCTGCAGGTAGGGCATGTGACAGGACACGCAGTTGGCACCTGCCGAAGCCGGGTGCCCGGTGTGGCTCTCCGGATCCACCGCCTTCGCAGCGTGGCACGCCGTGCATTGGCCGTCGTCCACCTCGGACGCGAGCGGGGCCCGGTTCACGTCCCAGTAGCCCTGGCCGTGGGGCTCATGACAACTGACGCAGGTCATGGACCCGTCCAGATAGCAGGAGGACGAGAGGTGGGTCCCCTGGTACGCGAAGGTCCCCACCCGGCCGTCCGCCACGTAGGGGTCGTCTCCCAGAATGGGCAGTTTGAGCGCATAGTAGGCGTCCAGCGGCATCCCGCTCAGGTACCCCTCTTGCACGACGTCCTTGAGGGCATGGCACTGGAAACAGACCGCCAGAGACTCGTCGACACCGTCTACGACCCTGCTCTCGATCCCGATGTCGGACCCGCCGGCGGACCCGTTCGCCCATGCCACATGGGCCCGGGCGGGCCCGTGGCACGTTTCACAGTTCACTCCGAGGGATTCCCAGGTGGTCACCACCCCGACACCCGGTTCGAGGGAGGCCTCGATCTGGCTCCCGTGACAGGATTGGCAGTTGGCGAACCGGGGGTATGTCCCCAGCGTCCGAACCGGGGGGAAATCCCCGCACTCGGCCATGGCCATGTCCGGACGGATCACGACCCAACCCTCGTTCGTCCGGCTTCCGGTGTTGCAGAACCACGCATCGGCCTGTCGGGAATAATCCCAGGGCAGGAACCGTACGGTGCCGTCGGGTAGACGGGAAACGAATCCCTGCGTCCCGCCTCCGAGCATGTGGCCCCCGCCGATCAGGCCGTCCACCGCATAGCGGACTTCTTCATGTCCCTCCTGGCGCACGACGAACTCGTACGCGCCGCCCTCCCCTCGGGGGATGACCGCCCCGTCGCTGAACTCGATGGGCGTGCCGTCGAAGGACGTGATGAGAGTCCCTCCACCCGGAGGTCCGCCGGCGCGCCCATGGGTCGACTCAGACCACATGCCGAACTGTTCAGCGTGGCATTGGGCACAGGCCTGGGCGCCGACGAAATCGTCCAGAGCAACCTCGTCCAGGGCCGACGTTCGGGGACGGTAATCCTGTGCTACCGGGGTTGGACTGCCGTCGACGAGGGGATCACCCGTGTCGGCATCGCCTCCGCCGCCACAGGCGTGCACCCCCATGAGGCCGACCACGGCCGCCGCCCAGCGGGCGGCGACACCCCTCATGAGCCCCGGCGGCCGTCTCGGGACCATTCAGGCCCCTCACACCCGCAAAGCTGCCGGATATATGCCACCAGCGAACGAATCTCGACGGGTGAGAGAGACGCCCCGAACGCGGGCATCCGGTGGCTCTTGCCCAAGATCCATCCACCGGCATGGATCCCGTCATAAAGGGTGTCGTCGGGCCGAAGCGCCATCGCCTCGGCATCCGCATGTACAGTAGGCGCAGCCGGTAGATGGCGAGCGTTGAAACCGTCTCCCGCGCCCTCCACCCCGTGACAGGAGGCGCAGCGGCGCTGGTACAGCCTCTCGCCCGCATCCGCCGTCGGGCGTTGGAGATCCGAGGCGCCGGCCTCCTCCGTTTCGAACGGCGCAGCCAGGGTCAGCCCCTCGATCCGCTCCGCCGGCGTCCAGGGTCCGGGCCGTTGAACGAGGAAAGAGGCGATGAGGTCGAGGCGGTCAGCCTGCTCGAGGGACGCGGGCATGACGGTGCCGGGAGCCAGGTGGCCCGGGTCCTCCATGAAGGCCCGAACGAACGCCGGTGTGAGTCGGTGCGCCACCCCGTTCAGTCGCGGCCCGACTCGCCCCCCATCCTCTCCGAGCTCGTGGCATCCCAGACAACTCCAACGGTCCCGAAGGAGGGTTTCGGCCTTCTGCATGGAGAAGGGCGACAGAGGGTCCGGCCGCCAGGCGGGAATGCTCCCCTCCTGCCGGCTCATGAGGAACGCCGCCAGGGCACCGACCTCATCCGGAGTCAGCCGGAAATCCGGCATACGGCTCCCGCGGCCCGGCTCGGACCCGGACGGGCGAATCGTGGTCGGAGCCGACAGATAGTCCCTGAGCCAGGCCTCCTGGACCCGCATTCCCTGGGAGGCCAGGTCGGGAGCGATCTGGGACGCTCCCCCGTCGGGATGGGTGTGGCAGCTCCCGCACCCCAGGTTCTCGTACACGTCCCGGCCCGTGGCGCGGGCGACGTCCGGGTGGCGGGCCTGAGCGGCCCGGAAGGCATCGTCGACGCCCTGGAGCTCACGCTCGTTGGTGACGAACAGGGCCAGAGCCAGACGCTCGGCCTCGGTCAGATCGAAGCGGGGCATGCGCGCTGGAGCGATGTCGGGCCGCACGGCCCTGGGGTCGGCCAAGTAGGCGAAAACGTAGGCAGGGGCAAAAGGCACCTGATCGGTCCCGAGCGTCGGAGCCACCGATCGGATCCCCTCCTCGAAGGGAACGCCTGTGTGACACCCGCCGCACCCCAACTCCCGGGCGAGGCGTTCACCCTCCGCCGCCAGGTCCCCCATTTGCGCACTCTGCCCCCACACAGGCCCATGGACGGCAACCATGGCCAGAGCCACCCATCCGAACCGGGGGCAGACCCGGATCAGCCTACCCCCGGCTCCCGGCACGGCCTCCGCATCCACCGAATCGACGCCCCCCATGCCCCTCCCCTCAGAACAGGATGGCCATGACGATGAGGTACGGCAGCAGGCCGATCAGGGCGGTGAAGATGGCCTTCCCCGTCGTGATGTCGAGGGCCTGACGGATAGCCACCACCCCGGTGACCAGCATCCAAGGGAAAATGGCCAGGTAGACCAGATTCCCCACGATGGGAATGAAGCCCGCGGCCGCCAACAGGCCCGGCGCCTGGGCAAAGCCCAGAGTCCTCAACAGCTCGCCCCAGGTGGCCGTGCCACCGAAAACCTTGTCGCCCACCACATAGGTGATCCCAGCCCAGACGATCCACCGTACCAGGCTCGCCAGGGCCTGCCCCACCATGGCGACGGGTCCCAGGGAGAGCTGCCCGATCGCGGCGGCGACCGCCGTCATCGCGACGACCGCGGCGGCCTGCCCCGTGGCCTCCCCGTCCGCTTCGACGTCCTCGTAGGTGTTGACGTCGAGCAATGCGGCGCCAACCATTCGATCGACCAGTCCACGACGCACCAGATCGTTCATTTGCACATCCTCGGTGGATTGCGGGAACCATGGGCTTTCCAGGGCTGTGAAGATGTAATTGGATCACCCGAGGCGCCACCGGGGCCCCTACGCCGGTCCTTGTGGTGCGGCGTTGGAGGAAGGCAGGTTTGCCTCCGAGTCCCCGAACCCCTCTCCTGAACCCCCGACCGCCCTCGCCCGTGTCCTTCCCATACAGCGATTGGACCCTCGGACGGGGATGTCGGGAGGCCTTTGCCGGTCGCGTGGCCCTCGTCGACGGCACGTCGGCCACCTCCTACGGGGAGCTCTGTAGCCGCGCCGCAGCCTGGAGCGATCGCCTGGCCGAAGCCGGCATTCGGAAGGGTGACCGGTTGGCCTACCTCATTCCCCCGGGTGCCGACCATTGTGCCGTCCTGTGGGGAGCCTGGCGGGCCGGAGCCGTCGCCGTCCCCATCGCCCTTTCCCATCCTCCTCCGGAGGTCCTCCACGTCCTCGACGATGCGGACCCCGCCGTGGTGATCGTCTCTCGAGAGACCGAACACGGTCTCGCCGTGGTCGACCTGTGCCGCGGACAGCAGCGTCTTGCGGTCGTGCTGGAAGAGAGTCCCCCGGCCGCAGGGTCCTTCTCTCCGGTACCCATGCCCAGCCAAACCCAACCCGCGCTGATGATCTACACCAGCGGCACGACGGGGCGGCCCAAGGGAGTCGTGACGACCCACGGCAACGTGTCGGCGCAGATCCAGGCTCTCGTCGAAGCGTGGAAGTGGACCGAAGGGGACCGCATCCTCCATGTGTTGCCTCTCCATCACGTGCACGGTCTCATCAACGTCCTATCCTGCGCTCTTTGGAGCGGGGCGTGTTGCGAGTTCGGGAGTGGGGCTCCGGAACGGGCTTGGGACCGCCTCGGGAGTGGAGAGCTGAGTCTCTTCATGGCCGTCCCCACCGTCTACGGACGCCTCATCCGGGCCTGGGATGAGGCGCCGCGTCCCCTGCAAGAGAAGTGGTCCGCAGGCGCCGCGCGTCTCCGACTCATGGTCTCGGGGTCCGCGGCCCTCCCCGTCGAGACACTGAACCGCTGGCGGGAGATCACGGGTCATACGCTTCTGGAGCGGTACGGCATGACGGAGATCGGAATGGGCCTTTCCAATCCCCTGGAAGGCGAGCGACGCCCCGGACACGTGGGGCAGCCCCTGCCCGGAGTCGAGGCCCGGATCGTCGGACCCGACGGCCGAACGGTTGCCACCGGCACGAGCGGCGAAATCGAAATCCGGGGCCCCCAGGTCTTCGCTGAATACTGGCGGCGCCCGGAGGAGACACGGGCGGCGTTCCGGGAAGGATGGTTCCGCACCGGCGACGAGGGCGTGCTGGACGACGGGTACTACCGCATCCTCGGCCGCCGGAGCGTGGACATCCTCAAGACGGGGGGATACAAGGTCTCGGCCCTCGAAATCGAGGAAGCGTATCGCCGCCACCCGGCCGTCGCCGATCTGGCCGTGGTGGGCGTGGCCGATCCCGACTGGGGGGAGCGGGTGTGCGCAGCATGGGTCCCCGCCGGTGAGGAACGCCCGAGCCCGGACGAACTACGGGCCTGGGGCAAGGAGCGGCTCGCACCCTACAAGATCCCCCGGGAGTTCCTCCCGGTGGACGGGCTCCCGCGCAACGCCATGGGGAAGGTGCAGAAACCCTCGGTGGCCGCCATGTTCGAGTCCTCTCTTCCCGACACGGAGACCGACGAGGTCCGGCGGGGCCGTTGACCGCGGCTCCCGGTTCGTCCCCCGAACAACCCACCACGAACGGGAGTCCTGGTGCTGCAAGCCATCGCTGACAACCTGCGGACCTACTGGATCGTCCATCTGCTTCTGGCGATCTACA
>JAHEKK010000603.1 GCA_024638395.1 Gemmatimonadota bacterium
GCCGCGCCCATTCTCGAGCGGGGGAAGGCGAATGCCGAGGTGCTGCAACTGCTCTATGAGCAGCTCAAGAGCGGAGGGGACACGGCCTTTGCGGCCCTGGTGATGGAGAAGATGCCCGAATTGTTCGACACGGCCGTGGGGGCGGTGAAGGGCATACAGATCGACCGCCTGACGGTGGCGGACTCCAGCGGCGACGGCATGGGCCAGGCGGCGTCGGCCCGGGTAAACGCCGCCCTGGCCGTACTCGAGAACGTGGCCTCCAGCTTCGGGATCGACCTTGCGGACGTGCTTCGGCGGGCGGCTCGTCAGGGGCCGGCGGAGATCGAGGCGGGACCGGCGCTCCCCTCCGGCGAGAGCCGGGCAGGAGGGTAGTCCCCTACCTGCGACTCAATCCAGGACCCCCCCGGGGGCTGCTGGCTCCCGCGCGGCTGCGTCGGCCCGAGGGTGGCGGCTGAAGTCGTCGAGGACCGCAGCCGGCGCGAGCCGGGGCCCCGCCCCCTTCGCCGCCTCGTCGACGGCAGGAGCCCTCGCCTCTTCCTTCCACGCCGCGAGGGCGCAGCCGGCCACCATGGCCATGGTCAGGGAGATCGACAGCTCGAACAACTCCCCGACGTCGAACAGAAGCCGGTCGACGAGAAGCCAGGCCACGAGGTTGGCCAGGAAGAAGGACGACACCACGGTCGGTGGCACCGGATAGCCGGTCCACACGCGGCTCCGAAGTCGGTTTCGACGCAGGCCCAACGGGACGATCACCCATGCCGCCAGGAAGAAGGCATAGAAGATGGGGTTGATGATGTGGCTCAGGTTCCCCAGGTAGGGGACGAGGGGGTGGTCCGGGCCGAGTCCCAGGATTTCGGCCACATCGAGGTTGTGGAGGTTGAATTCCTCCTGGGCGTTCACGGCCGCCACGGACTCGGGGGCCGAATACCATCCGTACACCTGTCCCCAGCTCGTCTCTTCTCCGAGGGCCATGAAGGCGAGCAGCGCGAAGAAGGCACACCAGAGCAAGCGGCCGGACAAGCGGGTGCGGAGCGGCCCGGCGGCCGATTGCCGGAGCAACTGGAGCGCAACCCAACCGAAAGCGAGGGTCGAGAACGCCCAGAGGAGGGCCTCGACGATCTCGATGCCCCCTTCCTTCGCCCGTCCCTCTACGTTGGTGAGACGGGCGGCCCACTCGGAGAGCTCCGGGATCCAGGCGCCAAGCGCATTGACGCAATACAGCACGACCATGACGGCCGATGAGATGAGCACCCACCGGACCGCACTTTTGTCCGCTGCCCTCTTCTTGTGATTCCGAGCCCCAGAGGTCATCCCCTGCCCCTGCCTGTGTCTCCCGAGTGGCCCGTGAGGGTCACTCCCGGAGTATCGGCCGGTGGGCGGGGGTCGTTACGTGGCGGACGCTCGTCGCTCTACCCGGGGGGGCTCTACTTCGGGGGCAGGGACTCCGTGTGGGACAGGGCCCGTGATATCCAGTCCTCGAGGTCCGGGTCAGAGGCGTGGCCGTCGTGGGAGACGTACACGAAGCCCTTCAGGGCCCGTCCGGTGAAGTCCATCTCGCGTGCTCCCGGACGGGCCAGTGCGCTGTCGTAGCCGTCCTTGCCGACGCGCACCATGAGCTCTTCGCCGTTGACCCCCACCGTCATGTGGCCCTTCACCATGAAGGCGAGCCCGCCGAACATCCGCTTCTCGACCACGTCGTGCCGGTCTTCCAGGACCTCACGAACGCGCTGGGCCAGGCCCTCATCGAAGGCCACGACGCTACCACGCGATCCCGTAGTCTTGGCCGTGGTCCGAGGCTCCGCCCCAGAGTGTGCCGTGCTCCCAGTCGAACCAGATCGCCGTGATGGGCCCGGATGTTCTCTCTGCGGTCTCGACTCGGTAGCCCATGCGCCGGAGGTCGGTAAGCACCCAAGGCGGCGTGTCCTCCTGGACGAGGATGCGTCCGGGGTCTGAATCGTGTGCGCCGAAGGAGCTGCGCATCTGGAAGCTGTTGATGTTCGGGGCCTCGACCGCCTCCTGAACGTCCATTCCCCATTCCACCACGTTCAGCAGGAACTGGACGAGGTTCTGGTCCTGGGAATCGCCGCCCTGGACGGCAAAGCTCAGGAAGGGGCGTCCGTCCTTCAGGGCCATGCTCGGCGTGAGCGTCGCCCGGGGGCGTTTCCCGGGCTCGACGACGTTGTACGGGTTCTCGCGCTCGTCGAGGACGAAGCTTTGCATCCGCTGGCTCAGTCCCACTCCGGTCCGGCCGGCGACGGTGGCTGGGATCCACCCACCGCTAGGGGTCACCGAGACCACCCATCCCTCCGCGTCGGCAGCCTGTATGGACGTCGTCCCCGCCAGGAACCCCTCCTCGAAGCTCTGGAAGTGGCCGCCAAGGGGAGCTCGGTGGGGCGTGCCGTCCATGGCGCCGGTCCGATTGTTGACTTCCCCTTGGGGCTCCAGGCTCATCCCGCGGCCCTCCCCGTCGGAGACCGTGGGGCGAGTCCACGCGTCGAGCAGGTGCTTGAACGGGTTGGTTCCGCCCTGGAACGGGTAGGGATCTCCCGGCCCCGCGGCCGCATCGTTCGAGGCCCAATCGATGGTTCCCGCGCGCTGACTGGCGTACTCCTTGGAGAGCAGTCCTTGAATGGGCTCCTCAGGCGGGAAGTAGGGATCGCCGTAGTAGAAGTCCCGGTCCGCGAACGCCAGGTTCATCGCCTGGTACAGGAGGTGGATGTAGGCCGCGCTGTTGTAGCCCAGGGCCTTGACGTCGGCGTTCTCCAGGATGTTCAGCGCCTGCAGCATGACCGGGCCCTGCACCCAGTGCGTCAGCTTGTAGACCTCGATGCCGCGGTAGGTGGTCGAGACCGGCTCCTCGATGTAGACCTGCCAGCGGTCCAGGTCATCCATCGT
>JAHEKK010000604.1 GCA_024638395.1 Gemmatimonadota bacterium
AAGGACGACGGGCATGCCGAGGATGGAAGCCAGGACCACGAGGCGCCGCAGCATCGGGTCATCCAGCCTCGAGATGAACGCCGCACTGAGGACCGCCAGAGGCACGATCATCTGCGACCAGTAGCGGGCTCCGAAGTCTGCCCCCGAGTACCAATAGAGAGAGTAGCCCAGGGCGATGACGGCTACCAACGCGACGGCACCTTTCTCCCGGGCGCTCGGAGCAAGCTTGCGACTGGCGATAGCCAAGGCGACCAGCGCGAGGGATCCGAACGCCCATCCGAAGAGCTCGACTTGAACCAGAGACGCATTCAAGCTGGCGTTCACCAGCGACTCCAGGGGGCTGTGGCCCGCGAGAGCGTCGTTACCCCACCCCACGTTGCCGACGTCGGCTCCAAAGCCGAGTCGATTGACACCGGGATAGTGCCTGCTGTCGAAGAACAGCGTGATGGGGTCCAACATCGGATCACCCGTGAGCGCCCGGTTGTACAGGAGAGTGAGCCCACCGACCGCCAGAGCGGTGGCCGCGTAGAGGGACGACCCGACCGCCGGCACGAGCGAGCGGGTCATTGCGATGACGAGGGCGGCGCAGACGACTCCCACGAGCACGCCCTCGAACGGGCGGATGAGCACGAGCGAGCCCAACGCGGCTCCCCCGATCCAACTCCAACCGACCTGCCGCCGGTCGAAGCCCACCTCCACCGCTCCCCGCAGCGCGACCAACGCGACGAGGATCGACGCGGTGTGCGACATGAGGCTTCCGCCCAGGAAGATGACCCACGGCGAAGTCCCGAGGAGAAACGCCGTGAGGTTTGCGATCCTCCGATCCCAGAGGCGGTCCACCAGCCCGTGCGCCACGAGAATGGCTCCGACGGTCAACAGGGGGTTGACCACCCACGGGGCCCCCAACTTGACCCCTACAGCCAGAATCGCCGGCCACCCCACTGGGAAGATGCCGAACCAGCGCCCTTCGTGCGTGACGGTGCTGATCACGTCCAGAGCGGCAGGAGGGACGCCGGAGACCGAGAGGTCCCCTACCGACAGGTACTTCGCCTGGAGCAGGTACACGACCTCGTCGGGGACGTGCGGAATCGCATCGAAGACCCAACGGTTCACCACCAGAGCGGCTGCCGCCGCCCAAAGGGCCGCGATCCACGGCACCCGTTCCGATGCGAGCATGGCGTCGATCCGGGGCCCCAGGGCCGCCATCTCCAGCTCGCGCGCGGCAGCGGAGAGCGACAGCCACGAAAGTCCGAGTACGGCGAGAGACACCAGTACATGGCCAGGGTAGACCAGTGGATTCCGCGTCACCGCCGTCGCGAGAACGCCATGGATCAGTCCAAGGGCCAGGAGGGCAGGGATCGGCGTCCCCGCCGGTCGATAGGTGAAGCTGGTACTCGGCGCTCCCAGACGGTGCACGATCAGAGCGAGCACCTGGACGCCGATCAAGGAGAGCACCGCGCCGAGGGGCCTTTGTCCGAGGTCGCCGAAGCCAACCACCCATGGGTCGGGCGACAGGAGGAGGAACCATGCTATATGCCCGCCTACCGTGCCGAGGCAAAGGAGCAGGAAGCGAACGAGCGCCCCCTTCACCCAAGGCCTGTCAGTCGGAACCCTGCCGGCGGCTCCAGGATGATCAACCCCCGGCAACTGCGCCCTCCCTCGCGAAAATCACCACCTCGGTCAGGTAGCTCCTGGAACGATCCCCGACGAACCGGTCGGTCAGCGTGTACTCCGGCATGAAGTAGTCCATGCCGAACCTGGCGACCTCCCGGTAACCCGACTCTCCGGTGAAAAGGCCCTGGAAGGCGTCGAGCCGCTCCTGGGACTCGATGTCGAAGACGTACCGATGGTCGCGGGGTAGCCCCCCCCGGAGCCCTACCCCGCTGAGGTAGTGATTCGCGTGGATCATCTCCTCGATCACGAAGTCCGGACGGCCGCCTGGGAACCCGGCCCCTTGGTAGCCCGGCAGGTAGTGGTAGTACCACCAATACGTGCTGCTGTCGGGGACGTTCTCGTAGATCCACTCGGCAGCTTCATTTCGCGGATCGTCGATGAAACCCCGCTCCCCATCGAACACGAAGGCGGCCTGCCAGAGCAGGACGGCCAACGGCAGGGCGAAGGGGGACACGCCCCAGCGGCCCTCGATCGTATTTGAGGCCGTCACGATACCCCAGGCGCCCGCCAGGACGAGCCAGGGCACGAAGGGTAGAAGGTGCCTAGGAAAGTGATCGAGCTGAAAGAAGACCATGGCCGCGTGGACCACCAACGGCAGGGCTACGACGATGGCCGCCCGCAGCTGCAAACGACGGTCACCCGATCGGATCAGGCGGAGGGACAGGACCGAGCCTCCCCATATCGCCGCCACCGTCAGGGGCAATCCCAGGATCGAAGGGAGCTGGAGAAGATAGAGAAAGGCGCTCGTCAGCTTGGAGAACTGGTACGGATCCGCGATCCCGGTCTGCACGGTGCGGAGGAAGTCCAGGGGCGTATACGAACCGTAGTTGACCCCGAGCATCCCCACGAGGAACGCCAGCGCAGCCAGCCCGACGCGAATCACCCGTCCGCCTCTGAGGAGCGCCACCAGCCCGAGCGAGGGCAGCGCCGCAACCATGAGCTTCAGACCGAACGCCACGCCCAAACAGAACGCGGCCCCGGTGAGTCCCCACGAGAACCGGGACTCGCTGGCCTCCAGGTCCCACCAGAGCAGCAGGATACCGAGGAGCATCCAGAAGAGCGCCGGGACGTCGGCCAGGAAGAAGTGGCTTTGGGTCACGTGGAGCCCGCCCAGCGCCATGAGCCAGGCAGCCAGGAGTGGGACGGCGGTGCCGGAGAAGAGGGCTTTGGCCAGCACGAACGTCACGACGATGGTGGCGGTCCCATAGATCACCGAGACAA
>JAHEKK010000605.1 GCA_024638395.1 Gemmatimonadota bacterium
CAAGCGCCATGCTCCGACTCGATCACCGCGTCGTATTCAACGGCGATCCCGTCCAACAGCGGCACCAGAGCAAACGTGGCGAGCAACACTGCGTTGAGCAGGGCGCCCAATGCTCGATGTGCCGGACCTCGTCTCAAGATGCGTCCGCTCCAGGCAGACAAAGCCCGCCTCGTGTTCGGTGGTTTGACCAAGACTCTCCCTACCCGCGGGACCCGGCTTGGATCCAGGACGTTGGCCTCAAACCCTACTGAGATCCCGGTTCCGCAGGCAAGGGCGCCACCATTGCGTTGAAGAGCATTCCAAACGTCCCGAAGGTCTGGCCCCGCCACTGGGGTCGGAACCCGAAGAGGATGACGGTACCCTCGCCGTGAGGTACCGCCACCGCCGCAGCACGGCCGTGCAGACGTTCCTCTCCCAGAAGGTAGCCGGACACCAGCGGTGAGCCGGCCTCACCGTACGAAGCCAGCACCACTCCCCGCTCTTCGTCCGTCAGCTCGAAGGCGGGACTCCGGTCGAAGAAGACGACGGCATGGTCGCTCACTCCTGCCATGAGGGGATGGGAGGTGTCGACACCCACCTCCATGAGCGAGCCGGTGGAAAAGAACTCGGCCCGATCCGTATTGGCGAGAACGCTCTCGACCGGCAGACCCAAGGCCTCGATGACCAGGTCGGCGCTGGCGTTGAGGGCAATGAGGCGACCGCCCTGGCGAACGAACTCGTCCAGGGCGCGCAGCCCTTCAGCTCCCATCCCACCCGCGTACCGGTCGGGTACCGTGCCTCGCTCATGGCCGTCTCGGAGCGAAGCCGAGCGCTCCGATGGGAGGATCAGAACATCGTAGCGGTCGATCAAGCCGCCGGCCTTCACGTCCGCGTCCCGCACACTCTGGAACTCGAATTCGAAGCGCTCCAGCACCCACCGGGTCCAGCCCTCGTCCATGCTCGCTGTCCAGGGCCGGTAAAGGCCGACCCGCGGACGCATCACCGGGTCGCCGGACTCTGAGGTGGCCTCCGCCTGAAGCGCCAGGTCGCTCACCAGTCGGTCCCGGTCCGACACGTCCACCAGGTAACGTGCCGGTGCCCCCTCGGTAGCCGGCCGGAAAGCCACCGAGCCCCCGGTGCGCCACGCCCGGTTGATGGCCCTGAAGACATTATTCTGGTCCGGATCCAGGGCCATTCGGGAGCCGGAACCCTGGAGCCGTCCCGGGGGCGGAACGACGCCGGCGGCCACCGGGTGGGTATCGAAGCCCATGTCCCGCGGTGTGTCGAAGGAGCTGGCATCGATCGGCACGTCGTCGCCCACGGCGTCTATGGCAGACACTCCGCCCGTCACATCCTGGACACCGCTCAGGTCCTGCCAGGAGGACACAACGGCCGAAAGCGGCGACATGGCCTCCCGAGCGTCATCGCTCAGCGGCTCCCGCACCTCCACCACCGCCACGTCCATCAATGCCGAGAGGGTCCACCCGGCCACGTCGTAGGGCTGGGACGGCGGGCCGTCGGGAAAGTCTCGCAAATCGGGGTATTCCTGCACCTCCAACAAAACCCGCGCGGTTTCGCCGAACTCGTGATCCGTGCGGATGACCCAGGTCGCCTCCGGGTAGGTCCGGTCCCCGAAGGTCAGGGCCCGGTCGAGCCTGTGAATCGGGATGCCCAGGAAGGCGAGGCGGCGGAGTAGTTCGACGGCCGCCACCGGATCCCCTTGAGCCTGGGGCACCAGGTAGGCGTACGGCGGGTTCTCGAGGAAGTACCTGGCCTGATCCGCACCCGAGCGGTACCGGTTGAACAGGATCTGTGCCCGGTACTTCGCCGCATAATCCAGCACCGCCTTGGAAGCGGTGACCATGTAGGCAACTGCATCGCCGACCCGCCACCATCCGCCTTGCCAGGGGCTGGCATACAACGCTTCGGGCCTGAGACCCGCACGATAGTCCGGGAAGTCCGCCACCGTATAGAAGCGTGGCGTGGCGTACCGGTACAGCGCCGTTTCCGTCCAGTATGCGGCGATGTTCTGGAAGATGGGCATGTAGTCGCTGTACCCCGGATACCAGGCGTCGAAGAAGTCCATGTGGGTCGCCCCCACCTGGCCGTGCTCCTCCAGCGCCTGGGCCATGGCCATGCCCAGGGAGTTGATGGTCCGCGAAACCAGAGCGGGCGCCCGTGAGGAGACGGGCTCGGCAAAGGGCGGCAGCCAGATGCGAGTCGGGAACGGAGAGCTCTGGTGGTGGGTGTGGATGATCTGGGGCTCCCACTCTCGCCACGTGCGGACGATCACCCGCGTCTCAACGGCGTTGAGCATGTAGGCGTCCCGGTTGTTGTCATGGCCGATGTACTTCTGGTAGAGCCACGGCATGGGAGCGACCTCGAAGGGGGTGCCCACGTTGACACCGTACCACTCGGACACGAGCTGAACGCCGTCCGGGTTGAGAGAAGGCCACAGCATGAGGACCACGTTCTCGAGCACGTCCCGGGTCCAGGGCTCATCCACCGTGCTGAGGAGATCGTAAGCCAACTGCATGGTGTGTTGAGCGTTGGCGATCTCGGTGGAGTGCATCCCTCCGTCGATGTGCACGACGGCCTTTCCGCGGGCAGCCAGTTGCCGAGCCGCCTCATCGTCCAGTCCAACGGGGTGCGCCAGTCGCAACGACACGTCTCGGATGTCTTCAAGTCCGGACAGGTTCTCGGGCGTTGAAATCACGGCCACATACCAGGGGCGTCCGTACGAAGTGTGCCCTACCTGAAGGAGCTCCATGTACTCACTGGCCCCTTCGAGGGCCCGGAAGTACCCGAGCATCTCGTCCCAGCTGGCCATCTCGAAGTCGGCGCCTACCTCGTGGCCCAAGACGCTCACAGGATTCGGGACCTGGGCGTGGAGGGGCGACGCACCCTGCACCAG
>JAHEKK010000056.1 GCA_024638395.1 Gemmatimonadota bacterium
GTCACCCCACCCGACTCACGTCACAGCCTCGCTCTTCCATACGGAGGTCCGGCTCGTGTCGTTTCAGCCGGGCATCCGACTTTCCAACCAATGAGACGCCGGCCAGGGTTCCATGGTTGCCGGGTGCTCCCATCGGCGGATGCGTCGCGGGGGACGCCGGCCGGACACTTGGCGGGCACGACGTCAGGAGCGCGGGATTCCAGATCTGCTCCGGGTCGAGCATACCAACGACCCCTCGGTCGAGGCCGCCAGGGTCCGAGAGAGTCCGAGCGGTGTTCGTCGCTCCCCCTCGACGCGCCTCGCGCGCGGACGTCAGGGACCCCCGGCGCGATCGCGTCGGAATCAGCGAGACACAGCCCCCGCATATCCCGGTCCGCGCACGACCCTCCCCGGCGTGGCACCCGTATGGGTCCCGTTTCGCACGACGGGGACCCCGTTCACCAGCACATGCTCGATCCCCGTGGACAGCTGGTGCGGCTCCTCGAACGTGGCGCGGTCCGCCACGGTCGCCGGATCGAAGATCGCGAGGTCGGCGTACATCCCTTCCTTCAGCAGACCCCGGCCTTGGATCGACAGCCGGGTGGCCACGGCAGAGGTCATCTTCCGGACTGCATCCTCCAGGCGAATCACGCCGTCGTCCCGAACGTACTTGCCGAGAATGCGGGGGAACGTCCCATATGCCCGCGGGTGGGTCAGTCCTTCGGCTTCGTCGGGATCGAACCCGCCGGCGTCCGTCCCGAACTTGATCCACGGCTGCTGCATCTGGAGTGCCAAGTTCTCCTCGTTCATCAGGAAGTAGACGGCCCCCACTCGGCCCTCCTCGGAGCGGACCAGCTCCATGGCGGCATCGATCCAATCGGTCCCCATCATCTCGGCGATGTCACTGAGCCTCCGACCCGTCAGGCCCCTGTTGCCCTCGCGCTCGAAGCCCAACGGCATGACCCCTTCCGGCGACGCGAGGAGGCAGAGGTTCTCCCAGTCCCCGGCGTCCGTCTCGATCGACTCCCGTATCGCCGCGCGCATGCCCTCGTCCCTGAGGTTGTCGAGCAGCTTGCCGTCGGCAGAGGCCCACGGCGGAAAACAGGCCGACAGGCGAGTCCCACCCGCCACGTATGGATACATGTTGGCCTGGACGTCGATGCCCTCGGCCCGCGCGGAGTCGATCTTGGCGATGGCCTGACCGGCTTTGTCCCAATTCCGCTGGCCGGCGGCCTTGAGGTGGTAGATCTCGACCGGCACCCCACCGCGCCGTCCGATCTCGAGGGCCTCGTCGATGGCCTCGAGGAAGTGATCACCCTCGGAACGCATGTGGGTGATGTAGACGCCGCCGTAGGGAGCCATGGCGCTGGCGATCGCCGACAGCTCGTCCGTCGAAGCGAAGTTCCCCGGAGGGTAGATCAGCGCCGAGGCCACACCGAACGCCCCGTCCTCCATCGCGTGGCGGGTGACGGTTCGCATGAGGTTCAGCTCCGCGGGACCCGCGTCCCCCATGGCCGTCCCCATGGAGTAGATCCGAACCGTCCCGGCCCCGAGAAAGGAACCGATGTTGGGGCTTACGCCTCGTTCCGCCATGGCGGTGAGCCAACGGTCGAATCCGTTCGGACCGCCGAACTTCTCGAGCAGCGAGTCGGCGTCCGGCCCGGTGACTCCAGCGGCTGCGAGGGTGTTCGCGTTGGCCGGGGCGTTGGTGACGTTCTCGCCCATGATCTCGGTGGTGATCCCCTGTGTGACCTTGCTGATCACCCGACCGTCGCCCTCCAAAAACGCGTCCCGGGAGTGGCTCTGGATGTCGATGAATCCAGGTGCCACCACCAATCCGGAGGCATCGATGCGATCGCCGGCGGCCATGCCCCGGAGCGAGCCCGGTGGGGCGATGCGGACGATGCGGTCACCCTGGATCGCCACGTCGCCGTAGTACCACGCGCTCCCCGTGCCGTCCACGACCCGCCCACCCTCGATGACCAGGTCGTAGCCACCCCGTGGTGGAGGGGGTGGGGTTGCGGGCGACGGGCCGCTGCCGCCGCAGGCGAGGTTGAGGAGGCTGGCGAGGAGGAGCGTCTCAGGGACGGCGCGCATCGTGAGTACTCCAGAGCTTCTCGTGGTTTGGTGGCAGGACGATCGCCAAGATGGAGGCGGTCCGGCGAATACGACAGGCATGGAGTGGCCGGCCGGCCCGCGCGATCCATCCAGGCATTCATCGAGCCGAGTGAGCCTGTTGCGCTTCGCGTGGGGCGACCCGCCGTCCTGGGCCAGTTCGGCCTTTGGGGCAGAGCCGCCCCGTCTGCGCGGTTTCCTTGCCGCGGCCCGCCGTATCTGCCGATACCGGGCCCCCACATCGAAAACGACAGGCGTAGCTCCGGCGCCGCTCTTGCCATCGCATTGGACGCCTGGTATCCGTGGTGCGGACGCCAACCGTCCGCTCCCGTAGAAACGCTTCGCCTCGGCCGGCGGCCTCGGCCCCGAGCACAGGTCGCTCCCGGCACCCGGGGCCATGCGATCACTCAACCGCTCACCGCCATCCTGACCCATGGCAGCTGACGTCGACCGAATCGGCATCGCCCAGACCGCCGAAGGCACGCTCGTGCTCCGTCTGGCGGGACCGTGGGTGCTTGGCGAGACGATTCCAGCGCCCGAGACCGTCGAGCGCGCCCTGGCAGAGCGACCCCAGGCACAGCGGCTGGCGTTCGACACGAAAGCGCTGGGCGAGTGGGACACCACCGTCATCACGTTCCTCAAGCGGGTCAGCAAGGTCGCGGAATCCAAGGGCCTACAGCAGGACCGGACCGGTCTGCCCCATGGCATCCAGAAGCTGCTGGGCCTGGCCGAAGCCGTGCCGGTGAAGGAGGACGCCCGACGCGGGGGAGTCGAAGGCGGCTTCCTGCACCGGGTAGGGCTCGCAACCGTGGAGGCGAGCACCGGCATCGGTGAGACGCTGGCCTTCATCGGCGAGAGCACGGTGACCCTCGGCCGGGCATTCACCGGGAAGATGGCGTACCGAAGGACGGACCTGGCACTCCTGCTGCAGCAGTCCGGTGTGGACGCCCTCCCCATCGTAACGCTGGTCAACTTCCTGTTGGGGCTGATCCTGGCCTTCGTGGGCGCAGTCCAGCTCCAGCAGTTCGGCGCCGAGATCTATGTGGCCAACCTGGTGGGCATCGCCATGGTCCGGGACATGTCGGCCCTGATGACCGGAATCATCATGGCCGGACGGAGTGGAGCCGCCTTCGCGGCCGAGATCGGAAGCATGAACTCCAACCAGGAGCTGGACGCCCTCCAGACCACGGGCATCTCGCCCATGGAGTTCCTGGTGCTCCCGCGCGTGTGGGCCCTGGTCGTCATGATGCCGCTCCTGGTCCTGTATGCCAACCTCGTCGGGATTCTAGGCGGACTCGTTGTGGGCCTCGGCATGCTCGACCTCTCTTGGACGGCGTATTGGCAGCAGACCACTGACGCGGTGAGCATGACCCACCTGGTGTCCGGCCTGGTCAAGGGCCTCGTGTACGGGCTGTTGGTGGCCGTCGCCGGCTGCATGCGCGGGATGCAGGCCGGGCGCAGCGCCCTGGCCGTGGGCGCCGCGGCCACGTCAGCCGTCGTCACCGGGATCGTCTGGATCATCGTCGCCTGCGGGGTCTTCCAGTTCATGTCCTTCGTGCTGGGCATCTGAGAGTGGCGCACCTGGACGCCCTTGTAGCCCCGTCTCCGTCGAGCTCTCCCGACACCGTCATCACGGTCAAGGACCTGACCATGGCGTTCGGCTCGTTCGTGGTCATGCGGAACCTGGATTTTTCGATCAGGAAGGGCGAGGTGTTCGTGATCATGGGCGGCTCGGGCTGCGGCAAGAGCACGCTTCTCAAGCACCTCATCGGGCTCATCGAGCCAGCCCAGGGCGAGATCTTCTACGGCGAACGGAACTTCACCCAGGCCCAGGCCGACGTGCGGGCGGAGATCCTGCGAGGGGTAGGGGTGCTGTACCAGACCGGAGCCCTGTGGAGCTCCATGACCCTGGAAGAGAACGTCGCGCTGGCCCTGGAGCAGTACACCGATCTGGCCGCTACGGAGATCCGGGAGATCGCTGCGTTGAAGTTGTCCCTCGTGGGCCTCGGCGGATTCGAGGACTACTACCCCTCCGAGATCAGCGGCGGCATGCAGAAACGCGCCGGCCTTGCCCGGGCCATGGCGCTGGATCCGAGCATCCTCTGCATCGACGAGCCGTCCGCCGGTCTCGACCCCATCAGCTCCAAGCGACTGGACGACTTGATCCTCGAGCTCTGCGACAGTCTCGGCACCACGTTCGTGGTCGTGACCCACGAGCTCCAGAGCATCTTCGACATCGCGTCGGACAGCGTCTTCTTGGACGCCGTGAGCCGCACCATGATCGCCCGGGGGAATCCGAAGGAGCTCCGGGACCACTCGGACGATCCCAGGGTCCGCCAGTTCCTCAACCGTCAGCCCGACATGGGCGGGAGGGCAGCCTCTTGAAGAATCGCGCGAACATGACGGCAGTGGGCGCGTTCGTCATCGCCGCCATCGGCCTGGCGGTGGTGGCCATCGTGCTGTTGAGCTCGGGCGCCATCTTCCGCGACACGTTCGCGGTCGTATCCCTCTTCGACGGTTCCGTACAGGGTCTTCAGATCGGTGCGCCCGTGAGCTTCAGGGGTGTGCAGATCGGGACCGTCAAGGAGATTCGCCTGGCTCTTCCAAACGATCCCCGCCTCACGGACCCGGACAGCGATGCGGACGCCCGGATCCCGGTCGTCTACGAGATCGACAGGGCCCTGCTCGCGGCCAGAGGCGGAACCACGGACTTCAGCGAGGAACGGGTACGGGAGCTCGTGTCCGAAGCAGGGCTGCGAGCCCAGCTCTCCACCGAGAGCTTCGTCACGGGCAGGCTATTGATCTCCCTCGACTTCCGCCCCGACCTGGAGCCGGTGCTCGAAGATTGGGATCTGGGCTACATACAGATCCCCGCCATCTCCACTCCCATCGAGGAGATCCAGCAACAGCTCGCCGCCGTGTTCGATCGTCTGGCCGAGGTCGACATCGAGCAGCTAACGTCGTCGGCCGACCGGCTCATCAACTCCTTCGCCGACGTCGCGGAGGACACGCGAGTGGAGGAACTGACGGCCTCCCTGGAGTACACCCTGTCTCAGCTCGACCAGACCATGGCGAGCTTCCGGGACGTGGCCGAGGACGTGTCGGGCAACATCGACCAGGTGTCCGACCGGGCCGCGGACCGAGCGGAGCAATTGGAGTCGGTGCTCGCCGAGGCCGAGATGACCATGACCGCCCTTCGCACTACCCTCGATCCCCAATCCCCGATCGCCGTCCAGATGGCCATAACCCTGAGAGAATTCGGAGACGCGGCTCGATCTCTGCGAGTCCTGGCCGATGCCTTGGAGCAGAACCCCAGCGCGCTCCTTCGAGGGCGGGCGGGGCCGGAGGGTAACCGATGAGGGCCCCTCGAGGCGTCCTGGTGGCCGCGGCGGCGTTTGCGGTGGGCGGCTGCGGCCTGAACTTCGATCCGCAGCCCAACCCCACCCGGTTCTACCTGATGTCGGCGATCCCGGATGCCCCGCCACCCGGCACAGGTGCGCCCCTCGTTGAGTCCACCCTGGGGATCGGGCCCCTGGAATTCGCTCCCTACGTGAATCAGCAGAAGGTCGTAACACGTGTGGAGCCGAATCGGGTCGAGTTCGCCGAGTTCGAGCGTTGGGCCGAGCCTTTCGACCAGCACTTCCTGCGCATCCTGGGACAGGCTCTTCACAACCGATTGGGGCCCCGGGAAGTGTACACCTATCCCTGGATCGGCACGCGCCACGTGGACTACCAGGTCCAGTGCTTCATATGGCGTTTCGACCGCACCCCGGACGGTGGAGCCGAGATCGAGGTCGAGTGGATCCTCCGGGACGGCGTCACAGGCGTCACCCTCGCGAGTCGGGACGTGTACATGACCGAGCCGGCCCATGGCACCGGTCCCAACGGCACGGTCACCATGGACGACACGGTGACGGCAATGAGCCGAGCCGTGGGGCGCCTGGGCGAGGAGATCGCAGACGCGGTGAGAGAAGTCAGAGGCGCGCGGTAGGCCGGCCTCAGGCTGCCCCCAGCGCCACTGTCACCCCGATGACCGACCTCCTTCGCACGCTCTGGCCCATCCTGGCCACCGCCCTTTGGATCGCCATGGCCCTCGCGGCATCGGTCCACGCCATCCTCACCAAGCGAGAGGTGCGAGCGGCCATCGGCTGGGCTGGGCTGGCCTGGCTGAGCCCGTATGTAGGGGCGATCCTCTACGCCCTGTTCGGCATCAACCGCATCCAGCGAAGGGCTCAGACCCTGCGCCCCCGTCCGGAGCTCGCGGAGGAGACGCGCACCGCCGTGTTGGCTCGGGCCAGGGCCGCCGTTCAGTCTCTCGGCTACGATCCGAATCTGATCAGGCTGGGCGGCGCCATCTCCGGCGAAGAGCTTACGGTGGGCAACTACATCGAGCCGCTGGTCTCGGGCGACGAGGCATTCCCGGCGATGCTGGAAGCCATCGGCCAGGCCGAGCGATCCATCGGGCTGTGCAGCTACATCTTCGACCATGACCGAGCCGGCGTGCGGTTCGTCGCGGCCCTGGAGGCCGCGCACCGGCGAGGCGTCGACGTCCGTGTCCTGGTTGACGGTGTCGGCGCTCGCTACAGCAAGCCCCGCACCCCGAAGGTCCTTCGGCAGCGCGGAGTTCCAGTGGCGGAGTTCCTCAGCGGCCTGTTCACCGTGCGGATGCCGTACATGAACCTGCGGAACCACCGGAAGATCCTCACGGTGGATGGACGGATGGCGTTCACGGGGGGGATGAATATCCGCGAGGGTTGCATCCTGGAGCTGGATTCCGACCATCCGATTCAGGATCTGCACTTCCGCTTGACCGGGCCCATCGTCGCGCAGGTGCAGGAGGTGTTCACCCGGGATTGGCATTTCACGACCGGAGAGGTACTGGACGGAGAGGCGTGGTATCCAAAGCTGGGCCCGGTGGGAGAATGCGTGGCGCGGACCGTCCCGGACGGACCCGACGACGACTTCGAGAAGATCTACGAGACGATTCTCGCGGCCATCAACAATGCCAGGGAGTCGGTGCGCATCGCCTCGCCCTACTTCCTTCCGGACGAGGCGCTGACCCGCGCGCTGCACCTGGCCGCCAAAGCTGGCAAGCGCGTCGAGATCATTCTGCCCGCAGTGGGGAACCTGCGGCTGGTTCACTGGGCCATGACGGCCGAGTTGGCGCATGTCCTTGCGCCTGGGATCGACGTTTGGCTCACTCCCCCGCCCTTCGATCACACGAAGCTGATGGTGGTGGACAGTCTCTGGGTCATGTTCGGGTCCGCCAATTGGGACGCCCGCAGCCTACGCCTCAACTTCGAGCTGAACGTGGGCTCGATGAACCCGCCACTTGCGCAACGGCTCGACGCCTTGCTCGACGAGAAGATCGCTTCGGCCCGCCGGCTCGAGCCTCAGGAGTTGAGATCCCGGAGGCTGCCTGTCAGACTTAGGGACGGGGCGGTGCGGCTGTTCTCGCCCTACTTGTAGCGGGAGGGCGGGTATGCCCAGGCACGTAGGGACACGGACGGCTAACGCCGGCTTGAGCGCGGCACTCTATCGCGCCGCGATCGGATCGCTCCTCTTCGTCTCCATCGCCACGGCGGGCTGCGCCAAGACCAGCCAGACGCCCTTCATGAAGGACCTCAGCCCCAGGGAGCTGTCCAGCCAGGAGCTACGCGGCCGGCTGTACGGCGCCGTGGATCGCTACAACCGCCTCGTGTCCAACAATGCCGACCTGATCCGATCCGACTCGGACGACCCTGCAGTCCACGCGGCAGCGCTGCGCTGGAAGCTGTACGCGACCTCGCATATGCTCACCGCTGCCTTCCGCGTCGATCCCCTGCTGGGCTTCATCGACTCCTGGGCGCTGGCGACGCAGATGCGCATGGCATTAGAACCGGGGGGGCTCCTGGAGGGCATTTTCGATGAGAGGATGCACCTGGCCATCGAGGCGAGCCAAAAAGGCGAAGCCCTGTTCGTCCATCTGGCCCCCGCGATGTTGGAGAATGCTCCTGAAATGCATCGGCTCGTGCTCGAGTGGGCGCCCCGATATCCCCTCGGTGATCTGCGTACGGGTCGCGTCTCCGTTCTGGACGTGGCGGAGCAGGCACCCGCCTCGGAGTACCGGACCAGCGCGTTCGGCGTGGGCGAGATGCAGTCTACGATCGAGGATCTGAACGCCCGGGCGCCCCTTCTTCTCGAAGCTGGCATCCGGCAGGCCCTGTGGCGGATCGAGTTGCTCTTCGCCGAGAAGGGCATCGAGGGCGCGGTGGCGTCGATCTTGGATGACGCCGCCCGCATCGATACCTCGGCCGCCCGCATCGCGGACGGGGTCGACTCGGTGGTCAGCGTGCTCGATCAGCTCGACTCGCTCGTCTGGGTGATCGAACGAGAGCGCACTGCCGTGCTCTTCGACCTGGACCGACAGCGTGTGGAGACGTTGAAGGCCTTGAGCTCCGAGCGCATCGCGGTTCTGGACGCCGTCGACGCCCAGGTCTCGGCCACGCTCGCCACGCTGTCGTCCGAGCGGGCCATGATCATGGCATCCGCCGACTCCATCACGGACGGCAAGATCGAGCTGGCGGTGGTGGGGCTCAAGGACGTCGCGGACCACGTCTTCTGGCGGGTGGCTCAGTTGTTGGCCATCGCCGCGCTGTTGGCGCTGGTCGTCGGATGGGTGCTGACCCGCGGGAGGCGGGGGCCGTCGCCGTAGCGCGAGGCTCCGAAGAACCCGGTCATCACCGCGAAGCCGGCGGCCCGACGTCGATCCGGGAGCGGCGGCCGCGTGGACGGCCGGCCAAGTGGGCGTTGCGCGCGGCGCGACCGTTCCGCGCAGCCTCTCAGGTCACCGGCTCTAAGGTACGCGTGAGATCTCCATCACGGCGGCTGAGCCCGACCACCCTCACCTGCTCGCCCTTTCCTCGAAGCATCACATCGCCTTCCCAGGTCCGCTCGTAGCGGCCGTCGTCGAGAACACCCCGAAAGACGTCTTCCGATACGAACACCTCACCCTCGTTCCGCTTGCACAACTCCAGGATGCGGGCGGCCGTGTTCAGAGGATCCCCGTGGAACGCGATGCTTCGCTTGATCTCGCCGATTTCGGCGACGGTGACCTCGCCAACCCCGGCACCGCCGCGGAAGACGGGCCTCGCTCCGTAGTCTTGCTCGTAGTGATCGCCCCGGGCCGCCAACGCCTCCGCGAACTCGAAGTAGGACCGGACCGCAGACGTACGGGCCGTTCTGTCCATGGCTGGCCAGTTCAATACGACCTCGTCTCCCACGTATTGATAGACCCGCGCGTTGTTCCGGATCGCGACGTCGGTGAGGTCACGGATACAGGACTGCAGGAACTCGCTGTACTGCTGGTGCCCCATGGATTCCGCGAGTGTGGTGGAGCTCTTCAGATCCATGAAGAGGAAGACCTGTTCCTCCGTCCGCGGGTGCTGATACCGGCCCCTCAGCAAAGCCCAGAAGATCCCCGGTCCGATCAGGCGTCGCGCTTGGAGGGCGAGGTTGATCAAGGCTCCCAGGAGGAACATCTGCAGCCACACGCCCAGGGTGTACCCGGGGGTCATCTCGCGCAGGCCAGCCAATGCCCAGGCCCTGGAGATCCCCAACAACGGTAAGGCCGCCAGCAGGGCGACCTCGATGCCGATGATCGCCGCCAGGAAGAGCGCGGCTTTGAGAGCCACCACCTGGAGGAACGACCGGCGTCGGATGCCGGGCCGATCCGAGATGCGGTCCAATGCCACCAGCATCACGCCAAGGCCGACTCCGGTGAGCCAGAGCTCAGCGTGGATCGCGCTGCTTTCCAGGTAGTCCTTCAGTGGCCCGGGCCGAAAATACTCCCGAATGGAGCCGAAGCTGTACCAGTAGAAGAGGTAGTTTCCCGCAATGAACGCGGTCGCCGCCAGCGTGCTCTCGCGAATGAAGATGTGGGTTTTCCGGGTCATGGAGAGCTGACCACCGTTTGGGGCTTGGCGCGATTCCGTCGGGGTACTCGGCGGCGGCGGCCTGGCCGCGGGGCCCCTGCTCGCCGACGACCGGGACAGCTGCCCTCGCTCTAGACCGAACGCCTGGAACTTCCGGACCTCCTCCGCTATCCGACGGACCCCGCTCGGCCGACAACCATCTCAGGTACGGTGATCTGCGCCGGCCGACCACGCAATGGCCGGACCGGAGCGCCGGACCGTGGCGGTCCGGTGCCCGACGACCGGCTAAGAACAGGCCCCGAGGTGTTGGTGGCGGAAGCAGAGACTGCGGGTTCGTTCCCGCTCCCGGACAACTCACCCATCATGGTCCTGGACGACGACGCATCGCTCGTCCGGCTGGTGCAGTCCTATCTGACTCGGCAGGGGTACCCCGTCCGAGGCCACGTCTCCTCCAAGGCGGCCCTGGAGGATCTCGCCGTCTCGCCCGTGGACCTGCTCATCGTCGACCTGTCCCTGGGTAGGGAGAACGGCCTGGACGTGGCCCGCTCCGCTCTCGAGCAAGACCCCAACCTGGCCGTGATCCTGGTGACGGGCAAAGGGAGCGAAGAGACCGGGATCGAATGTCTCCACCTGGGTCTTTCGGACTACCTGCCCAAGCCGTTCGCACTGGACGACCTGGGACGCTCGATCCAACGGTCCCTCATTCGGCGAGCCTCGCAGATCCGTCGCTTCCACAATGAAGAGTTGATCCGTGCTCGCTTCACAGCGCTACAGAAAGAAACCCGTCAAGCGGCGCTCGAAGTGCTGTGCCAGATCGTTGGCACCCTCGAAGAAAAGCATCCCTTCATGAGGGGACACAGCCGTCGGGTCGCGGATCTCGCGGTGGCGCTGGGTCGGGATCTCGGGCTGCCCGAGCCCCAGACGGAGCGACTCCGTGAGGCCGGGCTCATCCATGACGTCGGGATGGTGGCTGCGCCGGACGGCGCCTTGTGTAGCGACGGCAGACTATCGACGGAAGACCTGGCACGGGTCCGGAGCCACGCCACGCTCGGTGCCTCGCTGGCCCGTTGCCTGGGATTGGCCACGATCGCGGACCACATCGAGTTCCACCACGAACGGCTGGATGGGTCGGGCTACCCAAACGGGCTACAGGGCTCGAAGATCCCGTTGGGCGCCATGATCCTGGGGCTGGCCGAGGCCTACGCCGCGCTTACGGAGGATCGCCCGTTTCGAGACGCGGCGTCACCGGCCGATGCCATCGCCACCTTGAAGGGCACAGAAGGAGTCTGGTTTCCAACCGGCCTCATCGACGCCCTGGGACGGGCGGTGGCGGCCGCGGGCGTTCCGCAGCCCGAGCTGTCCGCGATCCGGGAGTAGATCCGGGAAGTCCCGTCGAGCGGCCAAGCCTTCTCGCACCTCAGCCGCGGAGGGGCTGGCCCCCAGTTCGTTGGAATACTGTGTCCACCAGATCCTCCTCCTCAGAGGCG
>JAHEKK010000606.1 GCA_024638395.1 Gemmatimonadota bacterium
AAGGACGTGGCCGTAGCGAAGTCCCCCGTGGACTCTCCGACCCCGCGGTCGTCGAACCGGAGGACGGCGATTCCGGCCCGGGTCAGGTGGTCGGCAAGGACCAGGAATGGGCGGTGCCCCATCAGCGCCTCGTTCCGGTCCTGGGGGCCGGAGCCGCTGATCAAGACGGCAGCCGGGTGCGGACCGGCGCCCTCGGGACGGGTGAAGGTCCCCGCGAGACGATGCCCGCCGTCAGGATTGTCGAAGGCCACGTCCTCGACGTGATACGGGAGAGGCTCCTCCGGGTCCTGGGGGCGGGTGGGTGCCTCGGCGCTGCCCTCGGTGCGCTCGAAGGTGAGAGGGAGGGGCTGTCCCATCTGGGTGAACGTTCCCTCGATCGCGGATCGGTCGGCGTTGAGGATGCCTTCGTAGGAGGCGCCGATCGCCGGAGAGCTGAAGGTCACCGCGTCGCCGTCCAGCGCGATGGATTCCACGGGGATGGCCTGGTTCCCCTGGTCCACGGAGAGGAGGGTGGCGGAGAGGCCGTCGTCGGCGGAGTCCACGGACAGGTTGAGTCGGAGGGTGGCGGCGCCCACGTCGAGGGTCCCCAACCAGCTCCCGACGAGTGGGTTCACGTCTTGTGCCTGCAATGTCCCTCCCCCGAAGGCGAGCGCGGCGGCGAGTGCTAGTACCGATCTCCCGATGCTCTTCGATGGTGCGTGGCGTGGCGACACGGTTCCTCCTGATGATGGGTTGGCTGACAGCCCTACGGGTCACCCGGAGACATTCTTCAAGACCGAGCTCCGTGCCCCTCCCGCAGGCGCGGGCATTCAGCCGGCTGCGCCCCGGTCCGACGCTTTACATATAGGAGTGGGTGGCGCGATACCGCTCCCCATCCCCAAGCACCGACGTAACGAGACGAGAAGGTTTATGCGGGAAGGTCTCGAGACCTCTCCACCCCCGAGAGACGGAAAACTGCCCGGACGCGGCAGCACAACGGTCGAAGATATGGGCCCGGAAGCTGTCCCGGGCCCTGGTCCGGCCCAGGCCGAGGCCCTCCACGTGGGGCTCTCGATCCGTTGGAGCACGGTTATCGGTTGGCTACTGCTGGCCGCCGCCGCTCTCTGGCTCAAACTGCGGTATACTTCTGGTGCCGGAGCGGCTCCGAGTGGCGGAGCCGAGTCCGGACTGGGCGGAACCGGCGGCGCATTCGGGTTCGCTTTGGGGGTGCTGGGATGCGCCATGATCGTGATAGGTGCAGTGGTCCATAGCTTTGCGAAGGCTCCTGACTCGGGGGCACGGAAGCCGTTCGTCCTGAACCTTTTCCTGTGCTCTCTCGGTGGGGTATGTGTGCTCCTGGCGTCGACCTCGCTCCCTTTGGGCCTTGCGGTGGCTGCCTGGCCCCTCGTCCTGGTCGCCTGCAGCATGGCGGCAGGCCTTTACCTGATCGGGTGGATCCCCGAATCCCAGGCTGGCGGAAGACTGTCGGAGTCCGAGCTGGTGCACCGCAGGCAAGTCCTTCTTCAGCGCCTCTGGACCCTCACGGATGTGGCTCCCGAGCGCCTCCAGCGCCTCCTCGAAAACGAGGTCCCCTCGGGCGCGGGCGTCACCGGGGCCCTTGGAAGATCCATCCGGTACCGGTTTCGCCCCGTGCTGCGTAGGCGCAGGACGCGGGCAGCCGTGGATATCCTCGAGGTACCGAAGCCCGCGATTCCCGAGGCCCTCGGTGTGGTGTCCGAGCATGCCCGCGTATATGCCCTCCAGGTCTTGGCCGGTCCGATGACCCGGGTGTTGACCCGTTGGCGGCGCGCCCACGTGGTTCTGTGCCTCCTTGCCGGATTGATCGTGGCTGTCCGGTTGGCCGCCCTCGGCTCGGGGGTACGGCCTTGACCATGACGCGTCCGTTTCGAGCCTCCCGTGGAGGTTGGCTGCTCGGCTTGATCCTGGTTCTTGCCACCGGTTGTGACCAGGACCGACTCGAAGCCGACTCTCCCGCGGCCCAGACTGCTCTGGCGGCGGCCGGAGGAGGGGGTGGATCAGCGCCGGCGGATGCCGAGGGAGATGCCCTCCCGCCCAGCCGTCGGCCGGTCACGGTGCCCGACGCCTACCGGAGTCAGATGGCGGACCTCTGGAAGACCCTTCAGAAGCAGCCCCACGATACCGGTGCGCTTCTGCGCATGGGCCAGCTCATGCAGGACGTGGGTCAGCCTTCGGAGGCGGCAAACTATTACGAACGGTATCTCCAGCTTCTGCCGGAGTCGCAGCCCGTCTGGCTTCGCCTGGCCAACACCTACGGGGCGGCTTCGGACTGGAGGAGGGCGGCCGACGCCAGCTACCGCATGCTGGAGCGGTTCCCTCAGGATGCGTCGGCCATGTACAGCCTGGGTGCGGCGCTGGCGAACCAGGGGCAGTTCGACGACGCCCGCGGCTGGTGGGAGAAGGTGCTGCTGGCCGACGATCCGGTCCTGATGGGACGGGCCCTGCGGGCGTTGGAGCAGCTCTCGGAATACTAGGCGGACTGCAATGGCCCGTCGCATGCCGTTCCTCCACACCCCCGGATGTCGTGCCCCAGGACGTCGCTGACCGGGTGAATCGTCCTCCCCGTGGCTCGTTGTCCAGGTCGATGGACGATCGACCTCGCCAAAGAAGGTCAAAATGGCGTGGGCCGGGGTTGGACGTCGGCGCGAGGTCAATTGAACCGCAATAGCGTGTTCGATTGACCAAACGTGCTCCACGCATGCCCCGAGTGGACAATCAACAGGGCTGGCGGACCCCGCAGCCCATGAACGGAACTCCGCATCCGCGGGAAGTCTTCAGCTAGAACCCCAGCCAACTCGTCGGGCTTCGGTAGACATGTCACCGGGCATTGCCCCTAGAACACGCCCAGCCTCGCCAGCCCGTAGATCATTC
>JAHEKK010000607.1 GCA_024638395.1 Gemmatimonadota bacterium
GCCAGAATATGCGGATGCTGTAGAGAGGCGGTGACGCGGATCTCCGACAGGAACCGCTCGGCCCCCAGGGCCTCTCCGATGTTCCGGCGCAGGACCTTCAGGGCCACCGTGCGGTCATGCTTCAAGTCGCGGGCCTTGAAGACGACCGCCATGCCTCCTTCGCCCGCCACGTCCCGTATGTCGTAGCGATCTTGAAGGGCCCTGCGCAGGCGTTTCAAGTCGTCGGTTTCGGCCAAACCTCTCCCCCGTGAGCCCAGCGTTCGGCCAGCCCGGTTGGGCGGTTTCCGGTCGGCTGCACCGTCATGATAGCGGGTGGGACCACCGCGATCCACGAAAACGGACGGAAGCCCCGTCCGGTCTCGAGCACGGATCCGGGGCCCGATCCAGCCCCCGAAAAGGCGAGAGGGTCAGCGGCGGGCTACGAGTTCGATCTCGACGCGAGCCCCCAGGGGAAGTGCCGCCACCCCGATCGTGGTGCGCGCCGGAAACGGCTCCTCGAAACGCTCCGCGTAGGCCGAGTTCATGGCGGCGAAGTCGTCCATATCCGTCAAGTAGACGTTCACCTTCGAGACGTGTTGAGGCTCGAGGCCTCCGTCGGCCAGTACCGCGAAGAGGTTGTCGAAGCACTGATGGGTCTGGGCCCCCACCCCCCCCTCCTTGAGGGCCCCCGTATCTGGATCGATGGGCGTCTGGCCGGAGCAGAAGACGTAGTCACCGTCGTCGACCGCGTGGGAGTACGGTCCCACGGCGGCCGCATTCGGGCTGGAAAGGGGCATACGGGGCATCGGGGTGCCGACTCCGGTAGAAGAGACGTGGACAGGGGTCCAACATGCCGGGCGGCGAAGAATTGCTCAACAGCAGGCAACGCCTGGCCGTTGCAGTCCACCTAGTGGCAGGCCGCGATCCCCGTGTCCACGAACGTCTGCCCCGCTGCGGCAACGAACGCCCAGCCATAGAACCCGCTCCCCAAGGTCAGTTTCAGGACGCCGTGGGTGCCGGAGTTCCGCACCTCGCTGTTCGCCTTCAGGAATACCGCCGGGAACAGGTCGATGCCTCCGGTCCCTACGAGGAACTGACGGATCCCGGCGACCGGATCGGATTCGCCCGCCGGATTCTGGGGAGCAAAACGCTCATAGTGGTGATCGTGGCCGTTGATGACGATGTCCACACCGGCTTCGTAGAGCGCGTCCCAGAGGGGCGCGACGGACGCCTGGTTTCCGTGGAACCCGGAGCTGAATCGGGGATGGTGCCAGTAGGCTACCGTGCACGTCGTCGACTGAAGGGCCAACTCCGCTTCCAGCCACGCCTGCTGGGTCGACGCGGCGTCGCCTTCGAGATTGCTGTTCAGCGCCACCACGTGCCAGTTCCCCAGCTCGAAGGCGTAGTAGCCCTTGTCGGGTTCACCCGCCAGCGCTCCGAAGTACGCGTAATACCCTGCCGCATTCGGCGTGTTGTAGTCGTGATTCCCTGCCGACGGGCGGGTTCGGTCTCGATGACGACCCCAGGTGGGCCCGTAGCAGTCGGAGAACTCGGTCTCCGTGCCGTTCGGATAGACGTTGTCGCCTGCCGTAAACACGGTCCCCGGGATCGTATCCAGAAGGGCAGCCGTCGCTTCATCGCTCTCGAGATCGCACGTCGCGATATCCCCCGCTCCCACGAGGACCGGGGGCTCGATCTCGCAAAAGACGTCGTGGGAGACCGACGAGATCCGGTCGACCTCGACCACGACGGTCCGGGGGCCCTGGCCGGCCAGACAGTGGGCCGCGAGGCCCGACAGGACCACCACATGCTCACCCGGCATAAGCCCGTCGAAACGGACTGCGCCGTTAGCGGCGATCGGCATGCTGGCGGCCCCGTCGACGGTGACCACGTAGCCGTCGGTGTCCGGATCCGCGCCGAACGTGACGCTCGTCACGTCGAGGTCGCCTGTGGCAGGTGGAGGGGCCGTCGAATCCGACGAACAACCCAGGATGGCCGTGGCAGTGAGAAGCCCCCGCCAAGCCCCAGCTTTTCGACGTCCTGTCAATCCTCTGCCCTGCATACGGGTGCCCTGCCCAGGACCCTCAAGATAGCAGGTGGCATGCGTATCCGGCCTCTCCCCTCGGAGGCTGACCGCCCCGTTCTGGGACAGGCCGCCCCACCCCACCTCGGCGGGAGCCCCTAAGCCATGACGTCGGGGGGCGTCCGGAGAACGAAGAGCCGGATCTCGGTCATGTCCTCCATGGCGAAGCGGATCCCCTCCCGGCCCAACCCGCTGTCCTTCACGCCGCCGTACGGCATGTGATCGACTCTCCAGGAGGGTACGTCTCCAACCACGACGCCTCCCACGTCGAGTTCGTTCCAGGCCCGCTCCGCCTTGTAGATGTCCCGAGTAAAGACTCCGGCCTGCAAGCCGAACACGCTGTCGTTCACTTGAGCCAGGGCCTCGCCGAAATCCGTGAACGACGACAACACCGCAACGGGGCCGAAGGCCTCTTTGCAGACGACATCGAGGTGGGTCGGCACGTTCTCGAGGAGCGTGGCTTCCATGAGCGCGCCGTCCCGGCTGCCGCCGCAGAGGAGCGTCGCCCCGGCGGACACGGCTTCCTGGATCCACCCGTCCAGCCGCTCCGCCTCCCCTTCGGAGATCATCGGGCCGATGAACGTGTCCTCGTTCGTCGGCGGGCCACTGACGAGGGATTCGGTAGCCGCGACGAGACGGGTCCGGAAGTCGTCGTAGACGGACGCGTGGATCAGTATCCGCTGAACGCCAATGCAGCTCTGGCCAGACTGATAGAAAGCTCCAACGACGGTCCTTTCGACCGCATCGTCCAGGTCCGCGTCCTCGTCGACGATCACGGCGGCGTTGCCCCCCAGCTCCAGGACCACCTTCTTGCGGCCTGCGCGG
>JAHEKK010000057.1 GCA_024638395.1 Gemmatimonadota bacterium
CTACGACTACGTCGAGCCGAAGCTGGTCATCACGACCACCGAGGGAGCGACGGCCTTTCCCGCCCCTGCCGGCGGCGCCCGGATGGTGGTGGACGGTACCCACAAGACGGATCTCGAAGCCGAATCCGAGACCTTCGAAACGGTGGCGACCCGGGCTCTGGATCCCGCGATCTGGCTGTTCTCCGGCGGCACCACCGGACTGCCGAAGGGCGTCGTCCAAAGCCACGGGTCCTTCGCCAACACCACCGAGTGCTACGGCAAAGGCGTCCTGAAGCTGAGGGAGGACGACGTCACCCTCTCGGTTCCCAAACTGTTCTTCGGCTACGCGACCGGGACCAATCTGTTGTTCCCGTTTTCCGTGGGAGCCTCGGCGGTTCTCTTTCCGGAGCGCTGCACGGCGGAGGAGCTCTTTTCCCAGATCCGCCGTCATCGACCCACGATCCTGGTCAACGTCCCCACCATGGTGAATCATCTGGTGGGTCACCCCCTGGCCGAAGTCGAGGACCTGAGCTGTCTGCGGCTGGCCACGTCAGCAGGTGAAGCCCTCCCGCCCGAGCTGCACCACCGGTGGAATCAGGTCTTCGGAGTCGAGCTACTGGACGGCCTCGGTACGGCCGAGATGTGGCACATCTTCCTGTCCAACAGGCCAGGCGCCGTTCGCCCGGGGACTCTGGGAACACCGGTACCCGGTTTCGAGATCACCCTCGTCGACGACGAAGGGAAGGAGGTGCCTGCCGGTGAGGTGGGCCGCATGCGGGTTCGCGGAGGTTCGAGAGCCATCGAGTATTGGCGGCGTCCGGACCTCACCGCCGAGGCCTTCCGGGACGACTGCTACATCTCTGCCGACATGATGAGCCGCAGCCACGACGGCTACTTCACATACAAAGGCCGCGCCGACGACATGCTCAAAGTGTCGGGCAAATGGCTTTCGCCGGGAGAGGTGGAAAACTGCCTCCTGGAACACGAGGGTGTGAAGGAGGCGGCAGTGGTGGGGGTGACCACGGCGGATGGACTCGTGAAGCCCCACGCCTTCGTAGTACTGGCGCCCGGGGTGGAATCCTCCGATATCGAAACGCGTCTCCAGGACCACGTGAAGTCCAGACTCGAGCCCTACAAGTACCCCCGTACCGTCCACATCCGCCCCGAGCTGCCCCGCACCCACCTGGGGAAGGTGGACCGGGGAGCCCTCAAGAGAGCTGCCCTCGAATGACGTCCGAGAACCCAAGAGCCAGGCTACCGGTCCTCTTGCTGGCGGCAGCGGCCATTGCGGGATGCCAAGCTGGAGGAGAGATCGACGAGGCGGCTCCCTTCGTCGGCGAGACGGTGGAGATGATCGTGCCGTTCCGGGAGGGAGGCGGATCGGACGCCTACGCCCGCGCCATCGCTCCCTATCTGCAGAAGCATCTCGGAAGTGGCGTTCAGGTGAGGGTACAGAACGTACTGGGCGCTTCGGGGATCCAGGGGGGGAACGAGTTCGCGCTCCGCAGGAGGCCCGACGGTCTCACCCTCTTCGTCACATCGGGGTCCAACTCCCTGCCCTACCTCCTGGGTGAACCGGCCGTACGGTACGATTTCAACGATTTCGCCGGCATTCTCGGGTCTCCCGCCGGGGGCGTCGTCTATGTGTCACCTTCGACGGCAGTCCGGGATTTGGCCTCCCTCTGCCGCGCGTCGGATCTCATCTACGGGGGCGTGTCACCCACCGGCCTCGACATGGTGCCCCTGGTCGCTTTCGCCCTACTGGACCTGGACGTACAAAGCATCCTGGGGTACCAGGGGAAAGGCGCGGCACGGGTAGCGTTCGAGCAGGGAGAGACCAATCTGGACTACCAGACCTCCCCGGCCTACCTCGCCAGCGTCGCACCCCTCGTCGATGAGGGCACCGCCCTTCCCATGTTCACCTTCGGGCAGGTCGACGAGTCGGGCGAGGTGGTTCGGGATCCGGTTTTCCCCGAGCTGCCGAGTTTCAGAGAGGCCTACGTGACCTGCGTCGGCCGCGAGCCGGCAGGACCGGGGTGGGACGCATACAAGGCGGTACTGGTGGCGGGCTTTTCGGCACAGAAGAACATCTGGACGCACAGTGACGCCCCTCCCGCCCGAATCGAGGCCCTGAGGACTGCTGCTGCCGCGGCGGCGGCGGATCCGGAGTTTCTCTCGCTGGCCGCGGAACTGCTGGGAGGGTACGGGTTCTTTCTGGGCCCGGAGGCCGAGGTCGTTTTCAGACGGGCCACCTCTCTCGATGCAGCTTCCCGCGAATGGCTCCTGGGCCTCCTACGGGACCGACACGGAGTATCTCTCTGATGCTGCCACCCGGCGACCCGCCCGGCCTCCGGTGGGCATGATCGGGATCCGACCTTCTCGCCAGCGGTGGCGCGTGTTCGGGGCGAGGCACGCACGTTGATCGAAGCCGCGTTCGCTGCCCTCGGCACGCTCTTCACCCCGTCTACGCTGAGCTTCGTCCTCCTCGGCGTCGGCGTGGGCCTCATGGTCGGGATCCTCCCTGGCCTCGGCGGCACGGTGGGCATGTCATTGGCCCTTCCGTTCATCTTCGGCATGGACCCCGATCAGGCCATTGCCCTTCTCATCGGCATCGCCGCCGTCGTCCACACGGCGGACACCTTCCCATCGGTGCTCCTGGGCGTACCCGGCTCGTCGGGATCCCAGGCGACGATCATGGACGGGTATCCTCTGGCACGTCAGGGACAGGCGTCCAGAGCCCTCGCGGCCGCCTTCTTCGCGTCAATGGCCGGTGGAGTGATCGGAGCCGTCTGTATCTTCCTGGTTCTGCCGGTCGCCCGCCCCATGGTCCTAGCCTTTGGATCTCCCGAGCTCCTCATGCTCGCGGTCCTCGGCCTCTCCATGGTGGGAATCCTCTCGGGGGACCGGCCGGCCCGGGGTATGGTGATGGCCGCCTCGGGGCTTCTTCTGGGTGCCGTGGGAGCGGCTCCGGCCACGCCCTTCTACCGGTTCACGGCGGGGAACCTCTACCTGTACGACGGGATCCCCCTTGCCGTCCTGGCCCTGGGGCTCTTCGCTCTGCCGGAGATCCTGGACCTTCTTGCCAAGGGGGAGCGAATCGCGACGGAGGGCACCCAGCCGGCGCGGGGCAGTGTCCTCCAGGGCCTGAAGGACGTGCTGGCCTCGAAATGGCTTGTCGTCCGATCCGCCGTGCTCGGCGTGGGCGTGGGCTTCATCCCCGGCCTCGGGGGAAGTGTCGTGGATTGGATCAGCTACGGAGTCGCAGCCCGGACGTCGCGCGATTCGGAGGGCTTCGGTTCGGGGGACATCCGGGGGGTCATCGCCCCGGAGAGCTCGAACAACGCCAAGGAGGGCGGCGCCCTGATCCCCACCCTCCTCTTCGGAATTCCCGGGAGCGGCGCCACCGCCGTCCTCCTTGGCGGTTTCGTGGTGCTGGGCCTGCAACCGGGCCCCCGCATGCTAACCGACAACCTCGATGTCACGCTGCTGATCATCTGGACCCTGGCCCTGGCGAACGTGTTCGGAACCCTTGCCTGCCTGTCCGTTTCCGGCCTGGTGGCTCGGTTGGCACGGGTCCCGGCGGCACGCCTTGCCCCCTTTCTGCTGGTGATCATGCTGGTCGGCGCGTATCAGAGCACGCGGAGCTGGGGCGACCTGATTGCCTTCCTGGTCATCGGGACGCTCGCATGGTTCCTCCGAAGGGCCGACTACCCCCTGCCTCCTCTCCTCATCGGCTTCGTCCTTTCCACGTCGGTCGAGCGAAATCTGTTCCTGTCCGTGGAGCGGTACGGGTGGTCCTGGCTCGGCCACCCGGGGGTACTGGTCATCACGGCCATGACCGTGGCTCTGACCTGGGGTTCGATGCGAGTCTCCAAGCGGGCGGAGCAGCGATGAACGCCCGCGCCATCGCAGTGCTGTTGACGGCCCTCTTCACGGCCGCGGCCGCCGTATCCTGGACCTTTCCGCCCAGGGCCCGGGTGTACCCGATGTGGGTAGCCATCGTCGGCGCCGCCCTGGCCGCCCTGACCTGGCTCAGAGCTCCGCGGTCCGAGACCGTGTCCGGACCCACCCTGTCCGAAATAGCTCGCTATCTCTGGTGGATTGGCGCACTTCTGGTCACCACCGGGATTCTCGGATTGCCTACCGCTTCCGCCCTCTTTGCTGCGGCCTTCCTGAAGCACGAGGGGAAGGCAGGCCCGGGGGCCTCAGTAGGGGCTGCGATCGCAACCGGCGTCGGTCTTCTGGTCCTCGGAGCCGCGTTGGACCTCCGCTGGCCCCCCGCGCTCATTGACGTGACCCGGCTTCTGGGCCTCAGCTGATGTCCGGCCCCCCTCAGTAGGCCGATGTCACCGATCGACATCGTGGTCGTTGGGGGCGGCAACGCGGCGCTCTGCGCGGCCATCGCCGCCCGCCTCGAAGGGGCCTCGGTCACCTTGCTCGAGGCAGCCCCCTTCGAGCGCCGGGGAGGCAATTCCTGGTTCACGGACGGTGCGATCCGGTTCGCCCACGGGGGACTGGACGAGGTACGGGAGATCATCCCGGAAATGAGCGACGAGGAGGCGTCCAGGATCGATCTCCCCCCCTTTCCCTCCGAGGCGTTCGAATCCGAGCTCATGAGCATGTCCGGCGGAAAGGCTGACCGGGGGCTCGTGGCCATGCTGGCCTCGGAATCCCTGACGACCATGCGTTGGCTCCGCGAGCAGTCCGTCCGATTCGCCATGATCTACGACAACCAGGCCTTCGAGCGGGACGGCGCATACCGGTTCTGGGGGGGACTTTCCGTGAAGTCGGTGGGGAGGGGCATCGGATTGGTGGACACCTTGTTCCGTCGGGCGGAGACGGTGGGCGTCGAGATCCATTACGGGCGCAGGGTCAGAAGACTCGTCCCCGACGACGGGCTATTTCGCGTGGAATCGGAAGTCGCGAGCGGGGTTCCGGCGCGGTCGGAGGAGGCCGACACGGCGTCCCCCCCGGGACCCGCCCCCGCGTCCGAGGCCTTCACGGCCCGGGCGGTCGTGCTGGCCTGCGGAGGCTTCGAGGCGAACGCCGACCTTCGGCGGAAACACCTGGGAGAGCCGTGGCGCGATGCGGTGGTGCGGGGAACCGAGTTCAACCAGGGGGACGGGTTGGAGATGGCCCAGTCCCTCGGGGGCGCCCGTGTGGGCTCATGGAGCGGGTGCCACGCCATCGCCACGGACGCGGGGGCGCCCCCGTACGGCGACCGTGGGGTGCCCGGAGACATCTACAAGAAGCACTCCTACCCACTCGGAATCGTCGTGAACCGCGAGGGTCGCCGATTCCTGGACGAGGGGCTCGACTTCAGGAACCACACCTACGCCCGCTACGGACGGGCCATCCTCAGCCAGCCCGGGGGCGTGGCTTTTCAGATCTTCGACCAGCAGGTGGTTTCTCTCCTGCGTGAGGAGTATGGGCGCCCCGAGGCCACCGTGTTCCGCGCCGACACCCTGGCGGAGCTGGCCGACCGGATGGGTGTCGACCCCCGGGCCTTCGAGGACACCGTGGACGAGTACAACAGGAGCGTCGGACCGGGCGCGTTCAACCCCGAGCGGAAGGACGGCAAGGCAGCGGCGGGTGTGGTGCCGCCCAAATCCAACTGGGCCCTGCCGCTCTCGGAGCCGCCCTTCCTCGCGTACCCGGTCATGTGCGCCATCACCTTCACTTTCGGCGGCGTGGCCGTCGACGACCACGGGCGGGTTCTCACGGACGAACGAGAACCCATACCCGGCGTCTACGCCGCGGGTGAAATGGTGGGCAACCTGTTCTTCGACAACTACCCGGGCGGCTCCGGGCTCATTTCCGGCGCCACGTTCGGGCGAAGGGCCGGCCAGCACGCAGGCCGCTGGACCCGCTAGGGAAGCAGGGGCTACGTGGCTGCCATGGCTTCCACGGGACTCACTGAGGCTGCCCGCCATGCCGGAATCCACGCCGCGAGGATCGCCACCGCCGAAAGCAACAGGCCCACTGCCACGAAGGTGACCGGATCCAGAGCGGGCACGCCGACCAGGAGGCTCGCCATGAAACGGGAGAGCCCCAGTGCGCCCAAGGCACCCAGGACGAGGCCAGCAAGAGCCAAGCGCGCTCCCTCGCCCACCACGCCCGACCAGATCTGCCTCCGAACGGCGCCGAGGGCGCCTCGCACCCCGAACTCACGCCGGCGGTTCCCGACGGAGAAGGCCAGCACGCCACCGATGCCGACGGCGGATATGACCAGGGCGAGGAGGGCGAAGGCGGTCAGGAGGGTGGCGTTCAGGCGCCGTGGCGCCACCGACTCGCTTCCCAAGGCCGCGATGGTGGCTACGCTCGCGATGGGCTGATTCGGGTCGTGGGACAAGATCTCCTCCCGAATGGAGGGGAGGACCTGGCTGGACTCGCGGCTCACCCGCACTACCAGCGCGTCCGTGAAGAAGGGAGTCACCTGCGGGTAGGGCGTGTAGACGGCATGTCCGACGTCTGCGTCCAGGCCATAATCCCTGGTGTCGGCCGCGACACCCACCACCGTCCGGAAATCCTTGCTCAAGCCGATGAACCTCACCGTGTCATCGATCCAGGCGACCTGGCGACCGATGGGATTCTGATCCCCGAAGTAGGCCTTGGCCATGGACTCGTTGATGACGACCACCATCTGGGCATCAGCGTCATCGGTGCTCTGGAATGGACGGCCGTGGATCACGTCGATGCCCATGGACTCGAAGTACCCGGGAGTCACGACCCGGAATGCAGCCCGCGGGGCCGGAGAGCCCGGTACCGGCTCATGTCCCTCCACGTCCACCTCCCACAGCGTCGAGAGCACACCCCCTCCACTGAGGGGCACCACGCTGGTCATAGCAGCACCTTCGACCCCGGGAAGGCTCCGCACCCCGTCCAGGACCGCGAGGTAGTGGGAACGCACCTCCTGCGACGTCCTCCCGGCCGCATTGGCGGGAATACTCATGGTGAGCACCTGGTCGGTATCGAAGCCCGGGTCCACCCGGTTCAGGTGAGCCATCGTCCGCACGAGAAGTCCGGCGCCGATGAGAAGCACGAACGACGTGGCGATCTGGGCAACGACGAGGCCCTTCTGTACGCGACGGGCTCCGGAGCCCACGGTGGTCCGCGTACCGCTCCTGGACAGGATGCCCCCGAACCCGTCAGCGCTGGGAAGCGGCGGCAGCAACGTGAAGAAGGCCGAGGCAAGGACTGCAGCCAGGAAGGCAACGCCGAAGACGGGCGCATCGAAGACGATCTCCGAGGCCCTCGACGTGAACCGCGACGCGAACGCGACCAGGAACTCCAGGCTGACAGCGGCAATCAGGAGACCGATCGCTGCCCCTCCCAGGGAGAGGACGAGGCTCTCCACCAGAAGCTCCCGCCTGATGGCTCCACGCCCCCCACCGAGAGACACCCGAATGGCCAACTCGTGGTTTCGTCGAAGGACGCGGGTGAGAGTGAGGTTGGCCAGGTTCGCACAGGCGATGATCAAGACGAAAGCGGCCGTCGCCAGCAGCAGGAGGAGTGTCGGGCGAGCCCGGGACGTCAGCTGGGCCTTGAGGGGCGTGACCGTCACCTCGAAACGGGATCCCGCGTCGTAGGCCCCCGGATGGTCGCCATGGATCCTCGACGATACGACGGCGATCTCCGAGCGAGCCGACTCCACGGAGGCGCCCGGAGCGACGCGAGCGAAGACCTCCGTCATCCGATGCACGCGGTCGTGGTTCATGGAGGCGTCCAGGTGATGGGGACTGGTCGCCATGTTGACGTAGATGTCGGTCCGTTCCGGGTAGGGGGGTGACGGCTCGGAAACGCCGACAAAGGTTGCCGTTCGACCGTTCATTTCGACGGTCTTCCCGACGATATCGGGGTCCGAGCCGAGCTCGCTCCGCCAATAGGCATCGGATACCACAATGACCGCGGGCGCCCCGTCTCCGTCGTCTTCGGGACCAATCGTCCTTCCGAGGGTCGCCGACAGTCCCATGACGCCGAAGTAGTTGCCCGTCACGATCCCCGCGCGCACCCGCCTGGGCGTGTCGTAGCCCAACATGGTGAAGGTCAACGCCGAGAACTCGGCTACGGCCTCGAGCGACGGTGTGCCGTCCCGGTAGTCTTCGATCTCCGGGACGGAGAACAACACGTTTTCGATCCCAGCCGCCGGCGCAACGTGCCGAAGGTAGACCAGGCGCTCACCGTCGGCGTGGGGCAACGGGCGCAGCAGCACGCCGTTGACGGCGCTGAACATCGCTGTGTTGGCCCCGATGCCGAGCCCTAGCGTCAGCACGAATACGAAGGCGTACCCGGGATTCTTGGCCAAACCCCGGAAGGCGTGCCTCGTGTCCCTCAAGAACGCTTCCACCACCACCTCCCGTTTGTGTCTCCAGGGCCGAGGGCCCCGCGCCCCCTGACCGCTTCCAATCCCTCCAGGCCTTCGGGCTTCGATCCCGTTGAGCAAAGCTTCAACTCGCAGTCCGATGCCGACCGACGCGCCGTCGATGACCGCATGCCACCAGAATCGCAAACCACCCAACCACCCTGCATACCGTGGCTCCCGTCGCTGCAGCCGCCAGTGGGCGAGAAGCTGCTGATCCGTGTCAGACCGGAACCAGCCCGGAAAAAGCAGAAGGAGCGCCCGTAACCCCCACGGGGTTCGGTCGCGGTCCTCAGGCCCGCCGAGCGGCGGAGGCTGCAAAGGCCTCGACACTCCGCCCCCTCCTCAGGCCGGCCGGCGCACGATGGCCCGCGCGGCTTGGAGGTCCGATTCGAGCCGGTCGATCTCCGCCGCCAGAACCTGTTTTCCGTGGGGCGTGATTCCGTAGAATCGCCAGCGGGATCCCGGCTCCACGTCTCCGCTCCCATCCGGCGCCTCGGTCTCCCGGATCATTCCGTCCCGTTCCATTCTCCTGATTCCTGCGTAGAGGGTCCCGGCACCGAGCAGGACAGCCCCTCCGGTGCGCTCCTCCACCATGCGCTTGATCTCATATCCGTGAGCCGAACGTTCGCTGACGCTCAACAGGATGTGGAACGTGGCCGGTGTCAGCGGGCGGGCCGTCGGTTGGGCTGAAGCTTCCATGCTCTTTCCAGGGCCATTCTGTCACAGATTATCGATCATCGATACACGACGATCGATAATCAACCCGACGTCTCCTCCAGTCAAGCCCAGGACGCCCCTGGCTCCAGCCCGGCCCAGGACCCAACATTGCTCTCCAGTCCCCCCGGAGCCGTACTCCCACCAGCCAGGACCATCGATGAAGCTGCAAAGACTGACGATCCTCGCCGCACTCCTTTTCCCCATGACGGCCCAGGCCCAGGCAACAGATCCCGATGGCCTCGGACGCGAGGCCGTCGAGCGGGTTCAGGAATACCTCCGCATCAACACGGTGAACCCTCCGGGCAACGAGACCCGTGGCGTCGAGTTCTTCGCCCGTATCTTCGAGGCCGAGGGCATCGCCTACGAGACTGCCGAGTCCGCCCCCGGGCGGGGCAACATCTGGGCCCGTCTCGAGGGCGGAGACGAACCGGCGCTGGTGCTCATCCACCACATCGATGTCGTCCCGGCCGACGAGCGGTATTGGACCACCGATGCCCTGAGCGGCATCGAAAGGGAGGGCCACATCTACGGGCGGGGCGCCCTGGACACCAAGGCGGGCGGAATCCTCCATCTCCAGTCCTTTCTTTCCCTCCACCGGAACGGAACGCCCCTGAACCGCGACGTCATCTTCATGGCGACCGCCGACGAGGAGGCAGGTGGGTTCTTCGGCGCCGGTTGGCTCGTCGAGAACCACCCCGAGATCTTCGAGGGCGTAGGCTACCTCCTCAACGAGGGAGGCGGAGGAGCGGTCATGAGTGGCCGCGTGGAGTTCAGCGTCGAAGTGACGCAGAAGGTCCCTCTCTGGCTGCGCCTCCATGCGCGGGGGGAACCGGGCCACGGCTCCCGCCCTCTTCCCACCTCGGCCGTGACGAAGCTCATCCGCAGCCTGGACAACATCCGCGAACATTCCTTCGAGCCGAGGATCATTCCCGCCGTCGACACCTATTTCAAGGGCCTCGCCCACAGCGCGTCCCCGGAATGGTCGACTCACTTCCAGGACATGGCCCGGGCCGTCAGGGACCCCGACGTCCTGGGCAGGCTTCAGGCCGAACTGCCCGGCCTGCACACCCTGACGCGAAACACGTGCTCGATCACCGTCCTTTCCGGTTCCAACAAAATCAACGTCGTTCCTCCCGAAGCGACGGCCGAATTGGACTGCCGACTCCTCCCGGACCAGGACCCGGACGTGTTCGTCTCGGAACTCGCCCGAGTGATCTCTGATCCGGACATCGAGATCGAGCGGATCATGGGCTTCTCACCAGCCGTTTCCTCGACCGATACGGGCTTGTTCAGAGCCATCGAATCGGTGGCCGGACGGCATTTCCCGGAGGCCCGTGTGCTGCCCATGGTTCAGGGCGGTTTCACTGATTCCCACTTCTTCCGCGACCTGGATATCGTCAGCTACGGCTTCTTCCCCTTCGTGATCCCGGTATCGGACCAGGGCGGGGTTCACGGGAACGACGAGCGCATCTCGACGGAGAACGTGATGAGGGGGACCAGAATGATGATCGAGATCGTCGAGGCCTTCGTGTCTCCAAGGAGGGCCAGCTAGCACCGGGTTTCCCGGACTCCGGAGGTAAGGACTGGTGGCGGCGTACCGACACTTGGGTCAAACCAACGGGCGTCTTCGGAGGCTGGATGCTAGGAACCCGAGTCCAGGGTGAGGCGACAAAAAAACAGGAGGTGGCCGCGGCAGTGCGCCCAGTAGCGCTCGGCTTGGCCGCCTTGTTCTGCTTTCTTGCTCTGGAAGACCTGCTAGCCAACGGCACCGGGGCGACCCCCGTAGCCTCTACAGCTCTGGTGGCCCTCGGCTTGGCTACGCTCGGCGGAGTCGCCGGAAGAATCCCACCGAAGCCGCGCTGGGGGCACCCCCTCGTCTTCGGGATGGCGGCCGTGGTATTCGGATCCGCCGGACTGACGGTCCAGGCCCTGGATGTCGTCGCCAACCGGGGATTGATTCCACTGACCATCCTCGGTTCGGGAATGGTCATGTACTCCCGGAGGTGGATCGTAGCCTCCGCTGCCCTTGGCGGCGTCACTGCATTCGTCTCCGTCCCGTCCGTACCCGGGGTCCGACTGGAGGCCCTGGCCAGTGTGACCATCGCCACGGTTCTGGCCGTCCTCGCCGCGACCCATCGCATCCATGTTCACGGCCGACTGAGAGCAGTGCACAAGGACGCCCGCCGGAAGCAACTGGAGCTGGAAGCGTCGGAGAGTCGGTACGCCCTGGCCATGGAGGGAGCCAGCGACGGCCTCTACGACTGGGACCATGAAACCAATCAGGTCTACTACTCCAGCCGTTGGAAAGAGCTGCTGGGGCTCACGCAGACGGAGGTCGGAACCAGCCCGGACGAGATGCTCAGCCGGATCCACCCCGATGACGAGGAACGGGTCCGCGAGCTTCTCGAGCA
>JAHEKK010000608.1 GCA_024638395.1 Gemmatimonadota bacterium
AGTCCGTCCACAACTCGCCCATCACCTGGCCCGAGGCCCAGTCGCTCCCCAGCGTCCCCGCCGGTCGGCCTCCCGCCACCGAGAATCCGATCATGCTCCCGCCGCCCCAGGTCCTGTCACCCGACAGTCCCAGCAGCAGATAGGACGCTTCGACGGCGTCCGTGCCGCTGGGGGGTAGCGTTCGCGCGAGGCCCAGGTCCACCCGGAGCTCACCACTCTGGGCCGACAACGCAGGGGCCCCGGCCACAGAAAGCGCTGCGGCCAGGAAAGCCCACCCGAGGACCTCGAACGAAGGGGATCTCATGCCGTAGGCAGCACCGTCACGACTGCGTTCCTGCTTCCGAAGCCGTCGTCTCGATAGCCCTCGGCGCCCGGCGGCGTCACCCACTCGGCCCCGTCGATCACGAACATGTATTCATGGATACCGGGCTGAACGGCCACCCGCCCCGTCCACACACCGTCGCCGTCCGGATCGGAGAGCTCGTGCTCGCCGCCCCAGTCGTTGAAGTCGCCCGCCACGGCCACCGTCCGGGCCGAGGGCGCCTCCATCACGAACTGCACGTAGATCGTCGCATCGGCGACGTCGGCCACCTGCTCTTGTCTCATGCCCGGCAACAAGATCAGCGCCGCGACGGCCGCCGCGGCCAATCCCCCGGTCAGGGGAGAGACACGGACGTTCCGGGGCCGTGTAAGCCAGCCGATGATGCCGATCTTGCCTTCGGTCCGGGCCGGACGCGCCGGCTGTGCGCCAAGGGCGACTTCGGCCATGACCGCTTCTTCCAGCCATTCGGGCGCCCCGGCCGTGCCGGGGTCGACGTCGAGGTCGGCCAGCGTATGCTGCCAGGCCCGCGCCTGCTCTCGTAGCTCCAACGGCAGGTCCTCGATCTCGACCTCGCCGTCCAGATAGGCCTGCATTTCGGGTCTCATGCTTCGCTCCATTCCGCAGGGACCAGGCTGGAGAGCTTCTGTTGCAGCTCTTCCCGGGCCCGGTGCACCCGCATCTTCAACGCCGAGATGGACACCCCCATCACGTCCGACATGTGCTCGTAGGAGCATCCCTCCAGATGCTTCATGACGAACGCCTCCTGGAGCCCTGGGGTGAGCTCTCCAATGGCGGCTTCCAACGTCCGTCTCATCTCCGTTCGCTCCATCTCTTCGACCGGTCCACCGTTCGCGTCCATTTGTATCCCCGCGTCTTCGAGGGACACGTCCTGCCGACGGCGGCTCTTCAGGTAGTCCTTGCACATGTTCGCGCCGATTCTGAACAGCCACCCACCTACTTTCGCCGGGTCATGGCAGGCGTCGAGCTTCCGAAACCCCTTTACGAGGGCCTTCTGGACGATGTCCGCCGCTTCGTCGCCGTCGCCCACCATCCGCAGCGCGTGCCGGTACATCACGTCCTGATACCTGCGCACAAGAACCCGGTACAGTTCGCTCCGGCCGGCCAGCACGGCCTCAACGATGTGGGCGTCTTCGACGTCCCTATCGCTGAAAGGCTTCTCGGATGTTGCCATGAACCGCGCTGTCCTCCGTTTCCTGGAAGACGATCGCCGGGGGGCGGAGGTCACACTCCACCCCCCGGCACCGTTTCCCGGTCCGGTTGTTCAGCGGTTATCCGAGAACCACCATCGAGACCACGGCCGACCGCCACACGGCCAGGATGCCCCTTATGTGTCCGGCTTCGAGGCGCTCGACGCCGGCCTGGAACAACCCGGTTGCCATGTTGATCAGGCGCTGCTGGATCTCCGTGGGATCCTCGATTCCGCTGGCTTCCTCAAGCAGAGTTTCGGCAACTTCCAGGATCAACCGGACCTCTTCGTCCTGTACGCCGTCCACGTCGATCACGGCACGCAGGGCGGTGATTTCAGCCCGTCGCGCCAGGGCGAACGCCCTGCGGAACCGGTGGTTGGACTGGGCCCGCTCGGCCCACTCGGTCAGGTGCTCCGCCCGGTTGAGGAGCCGGAGCTGCGTGTTGGTGGCATCGTCGGGCAACAGCCGAGCCGCAAGCGACACCGCATTGTTGGCCCGGGCGATGGCGAAACGCGCCAGCCCGGCGAAGTTGTCCCGGTCCACGTCGACGTCCACGCACGCCCGGTCCACGACCTGGCCCACGAGAATCAGATAGGCGGCCGCGCGCCTCTTGTTTCCGGCCTCCGCAGCCTTCTCGGCCTGGTCGATGAGCCGGTCGATGACGCGAAGAACGCGGTCCACATTCCGGACACAGTCATTCCCCAGCGCGAGGCTCTCGCGAAGGTGATAGGCCCGCTCGAATAGCTCTTCGAGGCCCACGTCACCCAGCCCGTCCATCCAGGCCTGCCCAAGCGCCATCCGAGCCTCATCGGCCTTTGCATGGGCCGTGGTCGCGTCGCCCGATGCGTAGGCACTGGCGGCGGCGGCGAACGCCGTCTCCGCATCCGCCACGAGGGCCACCGATGACACACCCTCGGATTCGAGGGCATAACGGAGGTCCTCGATGAGGGCCCCGTTGAGCTCGTCGTCGACAGACGACTGTACTTCGGTCATGGCCTCGATCGAGAGGTTGTCGTCGAGACCGCCGAGCTCAGGCTCGGTATTGCTTTCACAGGCGCCGAGCACAAGCAGAGCCGGCAGCCCCATCGCAGTGATTCGATTGATCCGTCGCATGATACTTCATCTCCAGGGTAGGGAAGGCTTGTCCTGCTGGCAGCTCCTGCGCCCTGCTTCCGTCACCCCCCGGGACTTCAGGTGTGGCGTCTACAGCCGTCCAGCCAACGTGAAGACGATTGCTCCCCCGCAGGCGTCACATCGGGAATCCCAAGAGATCGGCCCACCCCTTGCAACCCAGGAGACTCGCCCCCTATTGAGGGCGCTGTTCCGACAACGCAAATGCCAAGGTCCTGTAAAAT
>JAHEKK010000609.1 GCA_024638395.1 Gemmatimonadota bacterium
GACTACGTCGTGACCACTGCCGACCCACGTATCGTCGACGAGTTTGCAACACCCGGCTGGATGCGCGAGATGCCGGTCATCGACTTCTCGAAGGAGGGCTCCGACTTCTTCGTGACGGGCAGCAGTGACGATCTCGTCGTCCTCGGACCGGTGCAGCTGGCGGCGCGGGAGAGCGGCTTCTGGCGGGTTCACTTCGGGTGGGCAGAGGATGAGGTCGATCACTATTGGGAGGTCCTGATGAACATCGACGAATGCGCTGCTGCGGCGATCGATGCGGACCTGGGAATCCCGCCCACGGGGTCGCTGACCGTCGTGCTCGAGGAGTGCAGCATCACGTCGGGGTAGCGGCCTCGTGTCGACCGACCAGTAGGGTGGGGCGAGGCTGACGTCCCATTCGAGCATGGTAAGGTGCGACGACCGGGTGCATCCTTCCGGTTCGCGATCCGCACAGCCGCCGAGCCATGCACCCAAGAATCCAACACGGCCAGGTCGTCGTCGTATCCGCCCTCCTCGGGAGCGCGTGCCTCGCCCCGCCGTCGGAGGAAGACGGGGGAAATCCGTCGCACCTGGGTCCCGACGGCACGTGCGTCGCCACTCTCGTGGATGAGCACTACCTCGAGACGTCCGCCGGACGGCACCTCTACGTGGAACCACGGTTCGTGGACGCGGCAGGCGACGCGATCCTCGTAGCGGGAACACCGACGTACGCCTGGACGGTGGAGGGTGGTCGTCAGGGAGAGGAGCTCAGGGCCTCCGAAGCTGCCGGTACGCCATTCTTCGGAGCTGTCTTCGATCGGTCCGAAGCACGGACGATCCCGCTGCCACCAAAGGCGGGCCCCGTCCGATGGGTCTACGGCACGGAGCTTACCGACGGGCGCTGGGGCTTCGTCATGGAGGCGGCGGAGTCATCAAGGTCCGAGGCGCCACACCGGGCTGTGCTCTATGCCGAACTTGGGCCTGCGGGTTGGGAGGCCGTTGAGGAACTCGGGGGGCCTCAGGAGGGCAGTTTCCTCTATGGAGTAGCCAGCCAGCCGACCCGGGATGGAGACGATGTCGTCTGGAGTGTCGTTCGTTCACTCCATGCCCAGATGTCGCTGGCTACCTTCCGCCGTACCCCATCCGGATGGCAGGGCCCAGACATCTCCGATGTGAGCTCGAACACCGTGGCTACCCTCGCTTCACGATCCGGCCCAACGCGCTTTGTCGTGGCAGGACTCGATCCGGCAACAGGGTACGAACGTTCCAGCCTTCGCCTCTACCCGGCTACTACCCGCTCGCCTGGCCTGTCGGCGGAGGACGCAGACGTTGTTTGGACCGCTGGACCGGACGAGCAATTACACGGCCTCCTGGCGGCCGAAACCCCGAAGGGAACGCAGGTGGGCTGGATCTTGCGCGGCGGCGACCGCGACGGCGCTTGGGTGGTCTCACTCGCGCCGTCGGCTTCGAGACAACCCACACTCGTTGACGCCGAGGCCTCTTCCCTCCATGTGCTGGGGAGCCGGGGTGACCAGGCCTACTGGCTCACGTCGGCCGCCGACGAAACGTCCGGGGCGGCCCGTCTTCGGCTTCATCGTACCTCGGCGAACGCCGCCGAGCGGATCGTCGACATTCCGAGCCCGTTCACAGGGCTTTCCTCAGGAACCCTATCGCCCTCGGGCGAGATCGTCGTCGTTGGACCGGAGGCCCATTTCGAGACGACGCCCCCCTTCGTTCGTAGCCTCGTTCTTCGGTTTTCACTCCTCTGCGATTCGTGAAACGCTGCGGACCACCTACCAGGCCGATGATCTCATTTCATACCTGGAGGTACCCATGTACCGCACTCCACCCGTTCTGGCCATCGTCGTGTCGAGCCTCGTGGCTTCAGCGTGCAGTCAGCCCACTCCCGCTGGACCGCTCCCGGCGACATTCTCCGACGCTCCCGCCGTCAATCCGCCCCTTCTGACGCAGGCGGATCTCACCACGACCGACTCGATCCACCTACTTCCCGATCCGTCCGGCGACGGACCCACGGCCGTCGACTTCGACGAGGACAGCTTCGATCGTCCGCTCGCTCAGATCTTCAACGAGCGCTCCACCGGTGACTTTCAGGAGGGTTTCGCGGGGGTCTACGGATACCACGACTACATTGGCAACGTCGGCAGGGTCTCGACCCAGGCGCATGTGTCCTTCGAGCATCAGCATCTCGGATCGGCACCGCTGAACACCCAGCAGTACACACCCTTCCTTCTCGACTTCGGCCGCAGGAAGTCGATCTGGGCTTTTCCCAAAGTCTACACCGACCAGAAGTGCGGGCTCACCGTGCAGGGAAGCTCCCAGCACAAGGCGAGTTGGCAGTTCTACCAGGCCACGAGCGTCCAGAACTGGGGCGTCACCGAGAAGGGAACGCAGTCGAAGCCCCACTCGCAGGGGGCTTGCACGGCCGACACGGGAGGCTTCGAGGCCGAGCACACCCAGCCTGGTGGTATCGTCTGCACGTATTGGATCACGTACGACCTGGACACCGGTGAGATCATCAGCGCCGAGCTCCTCTTCTGCTCGTCCACTGGCGGGGAGGTCATGTGATGACCGGTCCTGGTGGATCCACCGTTCCCGAACGCATTCATCCCGAGTCTACACGCCGGAGAACAGATATGAGGGCCTACTTGGAGCACTCCCGCGTTGCGGAGCGCGGCGCCACGCTACCGTCACTTTCACTCGTGGTCGTTGTGCTTGTGGTCGCGTTGGCCTTCAGCCTGCCAACTCCTGCAGCGGGTCAGGTAACCCTCATCCCCCCGGCGGCGGCCACCTTGGCGGGTAGCCCGGCGCCTTCTGGTGGAAGCAGCACCCCGGTGTATGTGGCGATACCCGACGAATTCCCACCCATCGCGGCACGAGCCATGGTTGT
>JAHEKK010000610.1 GCA_024638395.1 Gemmatimonadota bacterium
TATCGCCAACGCGTAGGATCGACAGGAGTAACATCTGCTCGAACTCTGATAGGAAGCGTTTCATAGTATCTCTGCTCAATGCAATGAAATGACCGTTTATATCATTGCATCATGCAAACAGATACACAAGAGAGTCTTGGTTCATCCTCGAGAGAACCCTCGACGGGAAGACCTCCCAAGGCCGGACGACCCGCTTCCGGGAGGAGTCTGAGCGAGTGGCCTCCGGTATCCGACCGCATTCGGCGTGCCCTTCGAGCCGGAGCCTGAGCCCGCCTCCCCCCACCGAAGCCTCTACATCTGACTCTTGCCTGCGAAGCGGCCACCTTGACCCCGTGTTGGCGCTACCCTGGGTCGTCAAACATCACCCCTCCACTGCCTGGCGGTTCCCGGGGGAGGGGAGGTGAAGGAGTACACGGAGATGCTCAATAGGGCCCGGACCTTTCCCGACCCTTGGCCGTCTGGTGTGGGGAGGGCGCCGCGGCCTATCATGAGCCCCGCGGCAAGACCCCCGTGGCGTCCCCGAGGCGCCGAACCCCACTCCGACGACGGAAACCGACCCATGCGTTCAGCCCCGGCACGCTGCCGACCTGCGCAGCTACTGTGGGCCGTGCTGCTCACGGCCGCCTGCTCGGCTCAGGAGACCGAGGATCCAAGGGTGTCCGAGTTCGGACGCTATGAGGGATACTCCGAGCCCCGGTTCGAGGAATGGGTCAACACATCGGGGTACGTGGAGATGCGCGACGGCGTGAAGCTCGCCGTCGACGTGACCTTCCCCGCCGTGGACGGCGAGGCGGCCGACGGCCCCTTCCCCGTGGTCTGGACCCACTCCCGGTATCACAGGAATCCGGGTGCCCTGAACCGGATCTTCGCCCCGGAGGGTGTCGAGGTGCCCGAGGTCCACTCCCAGGTCGACGCCCGCGGCGACCTCCAGCTCCTGGTCCGGCACGGCTACGTCGTGGCCGCGGTCCAGGTACGGGGGGGCGGGGCCTCATTCGGGACCTACGAGGGCCTCTTCTCCGATGCGGAAACCGACGACGCTCGCGAGATGATCGAGTGGTTCGCCACGCAGCCGTGGAGCGATGGCAACGTGGGCATGTGGGGAGGCTCGTACCTGGGCATGACCCAGTACATGGCCGCTTCGGAAGGCCACCCGGCCCTGAAGGCCATCGTTCCCAACGTGGCCGGGCTCGATATGTACGATCAGTTGTACCCCGGCGGTGTGTACCGGAAGGACATGATCGACCACTGGGGGAGCCTCACGAGGAGCCTGGACGTCGAGTGGCTGGCTCCGCCGGTCGACGAGGACCCGTCCGGGGAGCTCCTCGCCGCTGCCGTTGCGGAGCATGAGCACAACTGGGACGTCGAGAGGGAGTACGGGTCAGGCAAGTTCCGGGACCACGACGTCCCCACCCTGGACTGGAGCGACCACGGCTTCTCCGGCGTGCTCGACGAGGTCCAAGCGGCCCAGGTCCCGGCGTACCACCTCAATGGATGGTTCGACATCTTCGTCCTCGACGCGGCGCTCATCTACGGCAATTACGAAGGCCCCCAGAAGATGGCGATCGGCGCATGGTCCCACGCCGGGATGCCCGACAGCGCGCTCATGGTCGAACGGGGCCGTGTCGGGGCCATCGAGCACCTGCGCTGGTTCGACTATTGGCTGAAGGGCATCGACAACGGGATCATGGACGAGCCCCCGGTGCACTACGCCGTCATGAGCGATCCGGGCGAGTGGAGCTGGACCTCGGCGGAGACCTGGCCGGTCGTCGAGGCCCGATCCGTCGACTATCACTTCGCACCCGGCCCGACCGGCACCGTGGCGTCCGCCAACGACGGCGCACTGGTGACGGAGGCCGCCGAACCAGAGGGGCAGGACGCCTACCGGGTCGATCTCACCGCCACGACCGGCACCACCACGCGGTGGGACAACGCCGTGGGCGGCGCACCGATGATGATCTACCCCGACCTTTCCGCCAACGACGCCAAGGCCCTGACTTACACCACGGAGCCTCTCGGAGCCGACGTCACCGTCGTCGGCCACCCTGTCGTCCACCTCTGGGTCACCTCGTCCACGAATGACGGGGACTTCATCGTCCTTCTGGAAGAGGTGGACGACCAAGGCCGCTCCCACTACGTGACGGAAGGCGTGCTCAGGGCCTCCCACCGGAAGTTGGATCAGGCCCCCTGGGACAATCTGGGGCTCCCCTTCCAGCGCAGCTTCGGGGAGGATGTGGAGCCTCTTCCATCCGGGGAGCCGACGGAGCTCGTGATGGACCTGTATCCGACAGCGACCGTCTTCAATGCCGGCCACCGTATCCGGGTCGCCATTGTGGGCGCCGATGCCGACAACATCGAGCTCCCGTCCGTGGCGCCCACCTACCAGGTCTTCCGCGGCCCGGCCCAGCCCTCTCGCATCGTCCTACCCGTGGTGCCCTGACGCCACTATGTACGCCGCGAAGTTGCGCTAAATTTCAAGGAGTCGGTCCCGACGCGGCGTCGGGCCCGGCTTTTCCTTTTTCCTTGTGGACAGAGTCCACGGAGACCTTCGATGGACGTTTTCAGGTTCGCGTTCGCAGTCTTCGCCGTTCTCGGTTCGTCGGCCCCCCTGACGGCCCAGTCGGGCCCGGGGCACCGGGTCAGCCTGACGGCGGGTCCGGCCCCGTATGATCTAAGCGGGACCGGAACCGGGTTCCAGGGGGCGGGACGGGTCACCGCCCAGCTCTCCTCCGTCTTCTCCGTCGAGGGTGGAGCCAGCTACTTCCGTTACGAAGCCCAGTCCGGGGATCGGGTCAACGCCCTGTTCCCCGAAGCGTCCTTGATGGCGTCGACGTCCTTCGGCCGTGCTCGTCTCTTCGCCCTCGCGGGCGGAGGCGGAGGCTGGT
>JAHEKK010000611.1 GCA_024638395.1 Gemmatimonadota bacterium
CGGGCCTCTCGGGGCGGACGGTGGTGGCATGTGCGGGGGGAGCCATGGTGCTCGCTCCCCGTGTGGTCTTCTTTCACGACTCCCCACCCCAGGGGTCCTCCATTCCCGAGGCGGCCGAAGCGGGCGTCGGGCTCTTCGAAGGCGTCGTGGTCCTGCCCGACGCCGGGCGCCGCCTCGAGCTGGGGAATCAGGACCGGGTCAGCCGGCTCGCCCGGAGATTCGAACCGTATTCCTGCATCGCCCTCGATGGCGGCAGCCGAATCGACTGGGACGGCGTCGGGTGGCGGCCCGGCGACGCGGGGCGTCTCACGACGTCCGGCAGAGTGGAGCGTTGGAGGGCGTCTGCATGAACTGGGAACCGGGACTTGCACCGCCGGGAATCGCCATCAACGCGATCACACAGCCCGGCGTGACGGCCCACGAGGTCGACCTGTTCGTCGAATCACGCGAGTTCCCCATCGTCGAAGGCCGCTTCTGCACCTTCGTGTACCGGGGCGAAGCCGACGCCGTGTCCCTCCGCCACTGGGTCTACGGCCTGGCCACTTCAAAGGACTTTGCCCGTATCGAGGGCACGGACGCCTGGTACTACGTGCTGGAGCTCCCGGAGAATTCCCGGGTGGAGTACAAGTTCGAGGTGCGCCGCAGGGGCCGGAAGCGGTTGATCCAGGATCCTCTCAATCCCCACGTGGCACCGGATCCGTTCGGCGCAAACTCCGTATGCCACTCCGCCGGATACGAGCTGCCGGCGTGGACCCGCCCCGACTCCTGGGTGCGACCCGGGCACCTCGAGGAGCGGGTCCTCGCGAGCGAAGCCCTGGGCGGTAAGCGCCGCCTGACCGTCTACCTGCCGGCGAGATACGGCCCGAACCGGCGCCATCCACTGCTCGTGGTGCACGACGGTGGCGACTACCTGCGCTTCGCCGACTTCAAGACGGTGCTGGACAACCTCATCCACCGCCAGGAGATCCCGGCAGTGGTGGTCGCCCTGTCCCATCCCGAGAATCGGAACACGGAATACGTGGACAACGAAGCCCACGCGCGGTTCATCGTCGAAGAGCTGGTCCCCTCCATGGAATCCGAGTTCAGCCTGGTTTCCGCGCCCGACGGCCGGGGTCTCCTGGGCGCCAGCCTCGGGGGAATCGCCTCGTTCTCCACCGCGGCCCGGTATCCCGACACCTTCGGCCGACTGCTCATCCAGTCCACTTCGTTCGCCTTCACGGACATCGGAGAGCCGCGGGGGGGACCCATCTTCGACCCCATCATCCGCTTCGTGAACGCCTACCGCTCCGATCCGTCACCCGTGACCGAAAAGCTCTTCATGACCTGCGGGCAGTACGAGCCCCTCATCTACGAGAACCGTTCCATGGTTCCCCTGCTCCAATCCACGGGCATGGACGTTCGCTACGTGGAGGCCCGGGACGGGCACAACTGGCAGAACTGGCGCGACCGGCTCAGGGAGGGATTGTCGTGGCTGTTCCCGGGTCCCATGTGGCTGGTCTATGAGTGAGGGTGCGGGCTCGGCTCCACACATACGGAAGTGTTGGCCGAGAGGCGGGATGGTAGGTTGGCGTAGCGACGAATGCCCATCACGGAGAGAAGATGGCTGAGATCACCCGGAGGATCGGCCTTTCGCTGGGGGCCGACATCTGCTGGCCGACGTGCTACCAGGAGATCATGAAGCGTCTGGACCTGAACATCCCCATGAACGGCGACCGCATCCGCTTCGAGGTGGCCCGGATGGGGATCGAACCCTTCGATCTCCGTGAACACGTGCCGTTCGACGTCGTCATCGACCGGCTCACCCACTGGTACAACACCCGCCGGGAGTGGATCAAGAAGGCCACGATCCTCGACGACGTCTACGTGTTCAACAACCCATGGAGCGTCCAGTCCATGGAGAAGCTGACCACCTATGTCGCCATGATGCGCCTTGGGTTCCCCATCCCGGACACCTGGTTGATTCCCCCGAAGGAATACGAGCACCAGGCCGACCTCCAGGTGACCCTCGAGCGGTACGCACGCTTCTTCAATCTGGGTGAGATCGGCGAGAAGCTGGGCTACCCCCTCTTCATGAAGCCCTACGACGGGGGCGCGTGGAAGGCCGTCACAAAGATCGACAATGAGGAGGAGCTCAGGAAGGCATATGACGGAAGTGGCCGGAACATCATGCACCTTCAGCAGGGGGTCTTTCCCTTCGAGAAGTACGTCCGGTGCATCGGCCTCGGGCCTCAGACGCGCCTCGTGAGCTACGCCCCCGAAGCCCCCCTCCACGACCGGTACCAGATGGCCAAGGGCTTCCTGAAGCCGGAAGACGCGGCGCTGATGCGGGACATGACCCTGGTGATCAACGCGTTCTTCGGATGGGACTTCAACTCCTGCGAGGCGCTGCTCAAGGGCGGAACCTGGTACCCCATCGACTACGCCAATCCCTGTCCCGATTCACAGGTCACATCGCTCCACTACCACTTTCCGTGGCTCATCAAGGCCAACATCCGGTGGTCCGTCTTCACCGCCGCCACCAAGAAGCCCCTGGGGCAGCTGACCTGGCGGCGCTACTTCAAGCTGATCGAAGAAGGCATGACGTTCAGGGAACAGTTGGACCGGTATCTCAAGATCGCCCACCACCGCTTCGAGACCGAGCGCTTCGAGGCCTTCTGTGATCAGCATCTACCGCATCTCGATGAGGTGGCCCATGAGTTCTTCGCGACCCAGACCGCGAGGGATGCCGTGCACGCGAAGGTGAAGGCCCTATACCCCGAGCACGAGGTGGAAGAGTTCACCGGACTCTTCTGGGAGCGCATCCAGTCATGCCGCGACGACGAGCCTCCGGGCACCGCCCGGGACGTTGCAGTGGCATGACAGGAGCTCATCCCCGTCCGGC
>JAHEKK010000612.1 GCA_024638395.1 Gemmatimonadota bacterium
CTACGGGGCCACCGTGTCCCACAGGGCGGCCCGCACCTGGGTCATGCCCCAGTACGCCGACGCCCGGGCCCGGGCCGACAGCCTCATGGGTGAGTTCAACGACGAAGACCGGATGGAGCTCATTGACCTCAGCTCGGCGGGCGCCTATGAGCCACTCCCCCGGGAGCTCTACCCGGCGCTGCACGACCAGTTGGCCGAGGGGATCGCCGCGGGCGCCCTGGGGATCGGGATGCCCCACCAGTACTACCCGGGCGCGACCTACGACGAGATCCTCCAGGTCTTCAAGACGGCGGCTGAGTTCGACGCGCCGATCTTCACCCACGTCCGCGACATGAGCATCTCCGCGATCCAGGAGGTCGTGGCCAACGCCGCGGCGACGGGGGCGCCGCTCCACATCGTTCACGTGAACAGCTCGAGCCTCTGGAACATCGAGCCGGTGCTGGACATCATCGGCGGCGCCCAGGCCAACGGGGTGGACGTCACCACCGAGGCCTACCCCTACACGGCGGCGTCCACGTCCCTCCAGTCGGCCATCTTCGACGACGGGTGGCAGGAGAAGCTCCAGATCTCCTACGGCGACGTCCAATGGCAGGATACGGGGGAGCGTCTCACCGAAGAGACCTTCCGTTCATACCGGGAGCAGGGCGGCGTGGTCATCATCCACATGATGAAGCCCGAATGGATCGAGGCCGCCGTCTCGAGCCCCTTCGTCATGGTGGCCTCCGACGGCATGCCCTACGCACCGGGCGCCCACCCCCGGAGCGCCGGCACCTTCGCCCGGTTCCTCGGTCGCTACGTCCGCGAGGACGGTCTCATGCCCCTCATGGAGGGCCTGAAGAAGATCACCCTCATGCCTGCCCAACGACTGGAGGCCGTGTCGCCCCAGATGAAGCGGAAGGGACGCGTCCAGATCGGCTCCGACGCCGATATCACGGTGTTCGACCCCCTCCGCATCCTCGACACGGCCACCTTCGAGGAGGATCTGTCCTACTCCGTCGGGGTCGAGCATGTGCTGGTCAACGGCCAGTTCGTGGTGCGGAACGGTGAGAACGTGGAGGGCGCGTTGCCCGGACGGGCGGTCGTGGGTCGACGGGTGGTCTTCTAGGAGGCCACTGGCCTCCGGCGGCCCCGGGGCGTTGAGGGAGTGCCCCTCCGGCGCCCCCAAACCCCCCAAACACTCCGATCTACGGCCCCAGGGGCCGACACTTGGTGTTGGAGATGAAGGCGCCCTCGACGGCCTGTGCGCAGGCCAAACAGCCCAGCCAACACCCCTGCCCTGATGCCCCACAGCGAGCCAGGACCGATTTCGGTCGTCATACCGGTGTATGGCAGCCGGGAGATCCTTCCCGAGCTGGTCGCTCGTCTCGCCCTGGTCCTGGATACGGTGGCTCCCTACGAGGTGATTTTCGTCTGCGACGACAGCCCCGACGGAGCCTGGGAGGTGCTCAAGGACCTTCGTGACAGCCGGCCCTGGATCCGCACGGTGAACCTCAGCCGAAACGCGGGGCAGCACAACGCGCTCCTGTGCGGCATCCGCCTGGCCCAGAACGCGACCATCATCACGATGGACGACGACCTCCAGCACCCCCCCGAGGAGATCCCCAAGCTCCTCGAGGCCCTGACGCCGGACTTCGACGTCGTCTACGGTACCCCCGAGCGGGAGCAGCACAGCTTCGTGCGGCGCCTCGCCTCCCGCATCACCAAGCGCGTGCTCGAAGGCGCGATGGGCGCCGAGACGGCCCGCAAGACGAGCGCCTTCCGGGCGTTCCGGGCTCATCTGAAGCACGGGATGGGCACCTTCGGCGGCCCCTTCGCCAACATCGACGTGATGCTCACCTGGGGCAGCGCACGCTTCACCTCCATCCCGGTGCGTCACGCACCCCGCCATGCGGGCCAGTCGGGCTACTCGGCCCGGAAGCTCATCCGCCACGCCATCAACATGGCCACGGGTTTCAGCACCCTTCCCCTCCGCCTGGCCTCACTGGGCGGGTTCCTGTTCATGGGCGTGGGCTTCATGCTCCTGGCGTACGTGGTGGGGCGCTACTTCACCCAGGGCGTCGCCGTGCCGGGCTTCGCGTTCCTGGCTTCGTCCATCTCCCTGTTCTCCGGCGTCCAGCTTTTCGCTCTGGGCATCATGGGCGAGTACCTGGCGCGCATGCACTTCCGGATGATGGACCGGCCCACCTACGTGGTGCGGCCCGAGATGTCGGATCCCTCACGCTCCCTCAAGGCGGGCGACGGGAAGGGGGAGGCGACGGGCCTTCAAGAGGCGCCGAGGGGGAACACCACCCCCGCCCCATCCAACCCTCAGAGGGTCCGCTTCACCAGACCCTTCGTCACCGGGCGGGAGCTGGAGTACCTCCGCCAGGTGCTGGGATCGCCGGAGACCTCGGGCAACGGCGCCTTCGCCCGGCGCTGTGAAGAGCTCCTGGAGTCGGCCCTCGAAGCCCCTCGCGTGCTGATGACGCCGTCCTGCACCCACGCCCTGGAGCTCAGCGCCCTGCTCCTGGACGTGGGGCCGGGAGACGAGGTCGTCGTCCCCACGTTCACGTTCACATCGACGGCGAACGCCTACGCTCTCTACGGCGCCAAACCGGTGTTCGCCGACATCCGGCCGGATACGCTGAACCTGGACGAGTCCTCCCTACCCGACCTGATCACCGAGCGTACCAAGGCCGCCGTGCCGGTCCACTACGCGGGCGTGGCGTGTGAGATGGACGCCATCCGGTCGGCCTGTAACGGAGCGGGCGCCGCCGTGGTGGAAGACAACGCCCACGGCCTCTTCGCCCGGAAGGATGGACGGCCCCTGGGCACCCTGGGAGACATGGCCGCCCTCAGCTTCCACGACACCAAGAACTTCTCCGCCGGCGAGGGCGGGGCG
>JAHEKK010000613.1 GCA_024638395.1 Gemmatimonadota bacterium
AAGGCGCGAATGGGTTGATCGGACATGGAAACCTACGCAGAAGGATCCTGCCAGAGGCCATGGTGGATGCCGCCGCGGGTGAAGATTGCGAACGTGCCGTGCCCGGGGAGCGCCATGGCGGGGTGCGCGATCTCGCCCCCCTTCGCGACCGCAGCCTGGACGGCGGTGTCAACGTCGTCGACCAGGAAATAGGGGCGGACGACGGGCTCTTCCGTCTCGTGCAAAGGGGCACGCACACCCACCATGTCGCCCCCCTGCATTGACGCAGTACGAGCCCCACCAAGGGCCGGGTCCCCATCACAGAACGTGGCGCCGTGCAGGGCCGCGTACGACGCGCAAACGGCCTCGACGTCATTCGTTACGATCTCCAGGTAGCGGACTCTCATGTCTCCAATCCGGTCGGTGTGGTGGTCCAAGCTAGACCGTCAGCCAACAACGAAACCCTCTTGAAGCGTAGTAGGACTCGGCGCCGTTGTGATAAACGAAGACCGTCCCATATCGATAATCGCCGAAGATAGCGCCGCCCCGCCCTCGAATATCGGGCGGCGTGTCCAGCCAACTGCTCGTCTTCGTGTCGAACTCTCCGGTCGCCTGCAGCGTCCGGTACTGGGCCTCAGTCAGCAGCACGACGCCCATGGCCTCGGCCATGCGGACCGCGCTGTCTTGAGGCTTGTGCTTCTTCCGCGCCTCTAGCGCCTGCTGATCGTAGCAAACGCTCCTACGGCCCAGGGGGCTCTCTTTCGAGCAATCGTAGAAGGCGATCTTATTTACCTCGCTGTCATGAGCAACAACGTCCGGCTCGCCTCCGGTCCGCTCCATTTCGCCGAGCGACCTCAGCTTGTCGGGCCGGGCCCTCAGCCGTGCCTCGACGACGGGCCACTGAACGTGTTCGTGGCGAGCCATGTTGCTCTCGAAGCGGACCCGGAGGGTCTCCATGAGGGCGTCGATCTCGTTTGGCGGAGTCTCTCCAGGATCGTTCATGGTCTCCTTCCCTCGTGGGACGGCCGGCGCAGGCTCGCCGCGGGGGTGCTCCGAAGGCCGCATGACCTGAACCAGGGGCCGCCGGCGGCCCTTTCGGCCGATCATGGTCCCTCACTCCCGACCCGCGGGTCCAACCATATTGACCTCAACCCCTCCATCCAAGTAGAAGGCACCTCATCCCCGGAGATTCCCAACCCGATCCGGTCCTTCGGCCTCTGGAAAACCCAGGCCCGACCCGGGATCTCCTCGCAGGGATTGACGCCAGGCCGCGGTCCTGTCCGGAGGTCATGAGCGCCTGGCGGACGCACCGCCCTCGGACTACCGATCGGGGAGGACGCCCTGGACCACGGATTCGTTCAAGTGCGAAAGGGCAGGGCCGGCCAGGAGTGGTCGGTGGCCCTCACCGACGCGGGCCTGCAATTCCTCAGCGCGGTTGGCACCGCGACGTACGTAGGGAAAGCTCCGACAACCGCGCCCGCTGTCACGCGCCCGCCGAAACGCCAAACGGACGGCCAGAGCCGCCATGTCCCTTCCACTCGTCGCAGTGACCCGGCGGGTCTGCTAGCTTTACGACTTTGGTCGAGTAGCCCGCCTCCCTTCCAACCCACGTCATGGTCCCCGAATCCCCCTTCGGGCCGATGGGCTCCCCAGAGGAGCTCACGGCTTTTGATGCCCTCCAGCCCCGTTTGGCCTCGGTCATGGCGGCTGGGCACCGCGACGGCAGTTGGGCCCACACGTCTGTGGTCGTCCCCTCGTTGTCGGTCGACCAACATGAGCTGGCCAAGGTCGAAGGAGCCTCTTTCTACGAAGAGCGACTCCTCTTCACCCTGATACGGCTGGCCCACCCTGAGGCACGTATGGTCTATGTGACCAGTCAGGCGATCCATTCGGAAACCCTCGAGTACTACCTCCAGCACGTGCCGGGTGTCCCGATCGGGCGGGCGAGGTCCCGACTTCTCATGCTCAGTTTGGGAGACGCATCCCCGAAGCCGCTCGCCGAGAAGATCCTGGCCCGGCCGCGGCTAATCCGACGGATTCGGGACTGGGTTGGTCCAACCGACTGCGCCTACCTCACGGTCTACAACTCCACGGCCCTGGAACGACGACTCGCGGTCGAGCTCGGTGTGCCTTTGAACTCCGTCGACCCCAAGCTCCTTTGGATCGGATCGAAGACGGGAAGCCGACGCGTCTTCGAGGAGGCCGGAGTGGCCCTCGCGCCCGGAGAGGAGGGCCTTCACACTCAGGAGGAGGTCGCTTCCGCAGTCGACCGGATACTGGTGGCGGATCCGGGCCTCCGTCGAGTCGTTGTAAAGCTGAACGACAGCTTCGCCGGCGAGGGCAACGGCGTCCTTCATGTGCCGACAGACCTGCCCGGGAGCGGGACCCGCCGCAAAGCCATGATCGGCAGGGCCCTGCGGAAGCTGCAATGGCCGGGGGAGGGTGGGACTTCCGACGTCTTCTTCAGCAAGCTGAAAGAGATGGGAGGAATCGCGGAGGCCTGGATCGAAGCGGCCGAAGTGCAGTCTCCCAGCGTCCAGATGCGGATTCTCCCGGATCGTTCCGTCGAAGTGATTTCGACCCACGATCAGGTACTCGGTGGAGCGACGGGGCAAGTCTACCTGGGATGTCGGTTCCCGGCGTCGGCGGAGTACAGCCGACCGATTCTGGACGATGCCCGGAAGATCGCCGAGGTCCTCAGGAACTACGGTGTAGTGGGCCGGTTCGGGATCGACTTCCTCACGACGCGGGAGCCGGGGAGCTACTGGAAGAGCCATGCTATCGAGATCAACCTGCGGATGGGCGGCACGACTCCACCCTACATGGCTCTGGAGTTCCTGACCGGAGGGCGCTTCGATGCCGAGGAAGGTGTCTACCGAGCTCAAGACGGAGC
>JAHEKK010000614.1 GCA_024638395.1 Gemmatimonadota bacterium
GGGGTCCGCATCATAGACTGCGAGTTGGCGTGGAACTTCAAGCACGAAGATCTCCGTGAGTACGACGACGGGCTCAAGTACGGCACGCCGACGACGTACGATGCATGGGTGCAACACGGTACGTCGGTCTTCGGAATCATGGGTGGCGATCCAACGGAACTGGGTGTGGTCGGGATCTGCCCCGAGGCGGCGATCGGCGCAGTGGCCCTCGGCAATCCCCCGGCTCCAGCTATCCGGTGGGCGGCCGACAACCTCGGGCCGGGCGATATCCTGCTCTTGGAGCTCGAAAAGAATCTAGACGCCCAAGAGGGAGAGGACGCTCCGTTCACGCCGGTCGAGTGGTGGCCGGCGAACTTCGACGCGATCCGCTACGCCGTGGACAAGGGGGTCATCGTGGTCGAGGCGGCTGGGAACGGCGGTGCCAATCTCGACGACGCCATGTTCGACCAGCGAACGAGGGGGTGGAACAACCCGCTCACCCAGGGCGGACCGGATTCGGGGGCGATCCTCGTGGGGGCCGGCTCGCCACCCGCCGGAACGCACGGAAATGAGGCCGTACCGACCGGCAACAACGCGGGGGAGGCGTACGTAGACCGCGCACGTTGCAGCTTTTCGAACTACGGATCGAGGGTCGACGTGCAGGGTTGGGGCTGGGAGGTTACGAGCACGGGCTGGGGTTCTTTGGCACCGCACCACAAGGATCCGGACCGATGGTACATCGACCACTTCAACGGCACCTCCAGTGCGTCGCCGATCGTCGCGGGAGCGCTGGCCTGCGTACAGGGTGCTCTGCGAGCTCAGGGTGAGACTCCGCTGACGCCCGCAACTGCCAGAGACCTTCTTCGGAGGACAGGTTCGCCGCAGCAGGGAGCATCGGACCGACCGGCCTCTCAGAGAATCGGAAACCGTCCGGATATCAGGGCGATGCTGGAGGCGCTCGGCGCGGTCTAGTGGCTGGGTAGGCGTGGCCCTCTGAGACCTGGGCTTGCGCCAGGGCGAACGTAGGCCTTGCAACCGAAGGCACCAAAGGGGGACGGCCCGATTGAAGATGCTGCTCACGACCCTTCTCGGGCTGCCTTTGTTCGTGGTGTTGGGCGCTCTGGCGATGGTCGCCATCGCCTATGGATTCGAGAATGAGGATCCCGGGACCCCATCGTCGAGTGTCACCGTTCTCGGGATATGGGAATCCGCTCAGGACGGAAGCCTCTGCAGGGCATTCCAGTACGACGAGCTCTTGGCGCACATCGACACCTTGTCGATCCGGCTTGGCGTGACCGCCGACGACCTGGACCAGTGCCGTCAGGCCTTCGCCTCCTACGACCGGAGCGTCGGCTGGCCTCGCAAGGTCTGGGAAAGGGAGAGGAATTACGAGGGCTTCGCCCTCGAGGTGGAGGACACCGAGCCCGTCTTGGCTCTCACCATCCGTCGCTTCCACGGCGACGCGATGTCCGCCACCACGCGCTACCGGGTCGACCCGGAGGGTGTCATCTCCAATCTCGAGACGAGTGGCACCGGGCCCGGCGCGGGGATCGGACCGGTCCTCGGGGGCCTCGCCGGAGCGATCGTCTGGTCCCTTTGGGCCGCCGTCCGGCTGATGCGAGCGTGGCGCAAGTCCCGAACCAAGGCGCCGGTCGTCCCTTAGGGGCGGGCGGGGGGCGTAACTTCGGACGTCGCGCTCTGCGGGTAGAAGCGTACCCGCGGAAGGGCCTATCAGCTAAACCCCGAGTTGAACAAGAGGCCCAGCAACACGAGGTATCCGACTCCCAAGGCCCCGGTCGTGACAAGCGCCCAGGAGCTTCCGGTGCCTACCCCTACGTGTATGGCTTGTCTGAAGCCGCCCGGATCGTCCGGAGGGCCACCCCAAGAGCCTCGCGGGAATGAGAAAGGCGGAGCGTCGACCGCATCCCAACGCACGAACAACGAGCCGCGGTCCTGAACGTTGTAGCGCAACCCGGCCGTGAGCCCGGACAGATCCCCCAGCCGAAAGGGGCGCTGGAGGCGGACCACGCCTACCTCGAGCTCGACGCTGTGTTCCGGTCCTAACCACCTGCGGACTCGACCCCTGACACCCGCCAAGACGTCGCTTGCGCCGGTCCCTACCGTTACGCTCCCGCCGATCGCCCACTTCTGGCTCACGTTCGCCATGTAGCCGAGGTTCCATTCCAAACGGCTCTCGAAGGTCCGAAGACTCGCGTCAGGCTGACCTTGTTCACTCTGTGCGAGCGGCATCACTCCCTGCATCTCTACGAGAAAGAATCCGAGGCAAGAGGGGCGCGGCGCTCCCCTCCAGCACACGACGTTCTCGCTCGCGGTGCTCTGGCCGGGCCCCTCCGTCGACGTTGTCGAATCCTGTGGCGACCCCGGTCTGGCCGTCGCGGCCATGATCGCCGTCATCCAAGCCAGGGCTCTTCTAAGGCGGATGGGGCCCCTGCTAATCTTGTGTCTCATCTAGCCACTCTTCGTCTGGCAGTCAGCTGGTGGTGATGAGCAAGTTTGGTACGGCCCCAGACGCGGCGGGCTACGTTTGCCTACGTAGCGGGATTGTAACGACCCCGGGAGTAGGTCGGGTACATGAGTCGCTGACTAACGTCGCTGACTGGGGCTGGGGCGGGCCTGGCTGTAGTCGGGCTGCCTCCTCTTGAGACTTGTCGGCCGGGAGAGCCGATGGCGGAAAGCAGAGAGCGTAGGCACTACCGGATCGACTATCCTCTGAGCGCGCGTCCCTCACTCTTCGTCGGTGAGAGGACGTTCGAGGTCATCGACTGCTCGGAGTCCGGGCTACGATACGCCCGGCCCGGTTCCGATCCTGGCCCTGAAGTGGGAGGCGAGTTCCGAGGGGTCTTGCGCTTCCGGACTGGCGATGAGGTGGAGG
>JAHEKK010000615.1:0-2427 GCA_024638395.1 Gemmatimonadota bacterium
TACCCGAAACATGCACCAGCCCTTCCTGCATGAGCTCGGGCATCCGTTCCAGGTTCTTCCGGCTCCAGTGGCTTCGGGGTCGTCGGGGAGTGAACCGAATCATATAGGACTCCCCATCGATGGACTTCCGCAGCCCGTCGATCCAACCGAAGCAAAGCGCCTGATCCACCGATTCGGGCCATGTCATCGAAGGCCGGCCCGAACCTTTCTTGTAGTATCCAACCCACTGGACGTCTTTCTTGTCGTGATTCTCCGTCAACCAGCCGCGGAATTCGCCGGGCGACGCGAAGAAGAGGGGGACGTCAGGTTTGGTGGCGGCCATCGGGTGCTTGACGGGCACGGTGAGGGGAGGCACGGAGAAGAAGGAGTGGCCCTTTTCTCCCGTATAGTGGACGGAGATCGAGAAGGGAGACACGATGTACCGCACCTGCATGTTCTGCAACCGCCCTCTGGGACTCAACCAGGTGGTCGAGGAGTTCCCCATCGGCCGACGCCTGGCCTTCGATTCGGCGCGGGGCCGCCTTTGGGTCGTATGCAAGCGCTGCGAGCGGTGGAACCTCACGCCGATCGAAGAGCGATGGGAGGCCGTGGAGGCCTGTGAGAGGCTGTTCAGAGACACACGTATTCGGGTGTCGACCGAGAACGTCGGACTGGCAAAGCTGGGCGAGGGGCTCGAGCTCGTTCGAATAGGCGCCCCCCTCCGCAAGGAATTCGCCGCATGGAGATACGGCGACCAGTTCGGCCGGCGACGGAAGAAGGCTCTGCTCATCGGCGGAGGCGCTCTGGTTGCACTGGGAGGCGTCGTCGTCGGCGGTGTAGCCACGGGCGTCCTCTCCGGCGCGCTCCTGGCACAGAGCGGCAACTTCTGGAACCTCTGGGCCAACGGTCGGAACATCGTGACCCTCAGGACGGACGACGACCGCGTCATCCGGCTCAAGAACATGGACCTGCTGGGAACCCGGGTCCGGAACGCCGAGGACGGGGGCCTGGCGCTGGGGATTCGCAAGGGCAAGGGAACGGAGTGGTTCGGGGGCGAAGAGGCACGCCGACTCGTGGGCGTGGTCATGCCCGGGATCAACCGTGCGGGCGGGAAGCAGGACATGGTCGCCACCGCGGTGACGCAGATCGAAACCTTCGGACACCCCGACCGGTTCCTGGAGGACGTCGTTCGCGGCGACCGGTTCACCGACAAGCGCGGCGTACCGGGCTACGTGAACAAGATGCCGGCTCCGACCAAACTGGCCCTGGAGATGGCGCTACACGAGGAACAGGAGCGGCGCGCGCTCGAGGGTGAGCTGTGGCGCCTTCGGCGAGCGTGGGAAGAGGCCGAGGAGATCGCAGCGATCTCCGACAATCTACTTCTGCCCGAAAGCGCGGAAGACTTCATCGAGCGCCACCGGGAAGACGGGCCCGCCGCCACCTCTTCCTAGAAAGAGGGGATCGAGTGTCCGGCAAGGGAATCGGAGGGCCTTGCCGGGCGGCTACCTCAACCTCTCCACTCGTTCAACGCTTGATTCAGCAGATCGAGACCCCGGTCCAGAACCTTCCCCTCGCCTGCCACGGCTACGCGAAAGTGGGCCGGAGCGCCGAACATGGCCCCAGGGGTTACCCCAACGCCGTATCGCTCGTGGGCGAAACGAACAAACGGAGCCGCATCTTCACAGGCCCTCAGGCGTGGGAAAGCCACGCCGCCACCGGCGGGGCGGACCCAGTCCAGGTCCTCACGCCCCTCTACGAACCTGGTCATCCGCGCCTGATTCGCCGACAGGATCTTCCGGGCTCGATCCAGGAGATCGTCCAATCTCCGGAACGCCAGGACGCCGATGGTCTCGGATGGAATCGAGCCCACCCCGTCCACCACGTCCCTCACCCGTAGGGCCCGCTCAACCATTTCGTCATTGGCCAGAAGCCACCCTACGCGGATGCCGGCGAGTCCATACGACTTGGTCAGGCTGTTGGTCGAAACGAACTCGGGACCGAGCTGAGCCGCGGGCGTCGCGTCTACACCGAAGCTTGCGTCCAGATACACCTCATCCACCACCACTTTCGCCCCCACCGATCGTGCCAGGGCGCCCACCGCCAGCAACGCCTCGCGATCCGTATGGACACCCGTGGGATTGTGAAGATTGGTGAGCATGATGGCGCGGGTGTTGGGTGTCAGCGCCTGCGCCACCCGATCCGGATTCAGCCGGAATCCCTCCTCCCAACTCCGGGGAAACGCTCTCACGCGGGCGCCGAGGAGCCTTGCGGCGCCCGTGTGGGGGTCATACCCCGGCCATTCCACGAGCACGTCATCGCCGGGGCGCACGAGGTTCGCATCGAGACGCCGTTTGAAGGACACGATCGTCTGCTCGCGCTGTATGTACGCGGAGACGCGTTTATGAAACAGATGGTTCGCATCCTCACCGGCACCTTGCTCGAGGTCGG
>JAHEKK010000615.1:2437-2870 GCA_024638395.1 Gemmatimonadota bacterium
CTTCATCGCCGGGGCGCACGAGGGACGCAAGCGCTACGAAATTGGCGCCGGACCCACCCGTTGCCGTCGCCACCTGGGACACGGCGACTCCGAACCGCGTGGCGATGGCCTCGACGAGGGGCGGCCAGCCATCGTCGTTTCGCCCGTAGAGCTCCATCACCTGGCTCGCGCCCGGAAGATCCTCGACCGAGCAGGGGAGCAGATTGGAGCCCGTCAGATCACACGGAGCCTTGGCATGATGCTTGGCCCAGGTCATGTAGGGAGCCCACGTATCCGGGAATCGGACGTCGCTCAAGATGTCCTCCGACGGTTCCAGAACCGGTAGGCCGGGACCCCCAACGCGAGGAGTAGGAATCCCAACCCGGAACGAACCGGATTGCTCCATAACACGCTGGCCACCATAACCACGGCCACGATGACGAAGAGCCCGGGC
>JAHEKK010000616.1 GCA_024638395.1 Gemmatimonadota bacterium
AACGAGGTCTCCTTGGTCGGAGCTTGGCGCGGGAGAGACCGGAATCCTACCACACGCCGGCCAGATAGGAAGCGCCCCCCAGCTGGCGCATCCGGACCTCGATCTCGCGACCCCGCCGGACCACATAGTCGGACGGCCGCGCCGCGGACATCCTCCGGGGGCTCGGCAGGACGGCCGCAAGCCGGGCCGCTTGACTGCTGGAAAGGGCGGCGGCGGACTTGCCGTAGTACGCTCGGCTCGCCGCCTCGGCTCCGAACACCCCGGGTCCGAACTCGGCCACGTTCAGGTAGACCTCGAGGATGCGCCGCTTGGGCCACAACGTCTCGATGAGGACCGTCCAGTACACTTCGAGACCCTTTCTCACCCAACCGCCGGGCCAGAGGAAGAGGTTCTTCGCCACCTGTTGAGAGACCGTGCTGGCACCTCTCCGCCGTCCCGTTTCGCCCATGGCCTTCCGGATCTCCACGAGGTCGAAGCCGCGGTGGACCGGGAACCGTTGATCCTCGGCAGCCAACACGGCCAAGGCCAGGTGGGGCGAGATGCCTTCGGCGGCCACCCAGTCGTAGCAGAGGCCCCCGGCGTACTGGTCACCTCGGACCACGGCCTCCCGAATCATGAAGGTGGTGGTGGGGGGCGGAACCCAACGGAACACGAGCACCACGGCTACCGAAAGGACGAACGCGCCGAGGGATACCCGGCCGACCCAGTCGATCCCCACCCGCAGCCGCGAGCCCTGTGGGAGTCCGTCCCGAAGCGCCCACCATCGCCAAAGGCGACGGCCATGGGAGGCAGCGCTCTTCCGGGCGCTCAGCAGCCACTCACGAAGCAACCGTGTGTTCACTCGTTCAAGATCGCTGTAGTCGCGCCGTGAGCGTTCTCGGACTAACCCCGGAGCATGCGGGCGGCCATGTCCACCACCTGCCCGAGACGTTCCACCTCTTCCAACGTGTTGTAGAGATAGAACGAGGCACGGGTGGTGGCGGTGAGACCGTACCGATCCACCACCAACTGGGCGCAGTGGTGTCCGGCCCGCACGGCGACGCCCTCGGAATCCAGGATGGTGGCGATGTCCTGCGCCGTCGTGCCATCGACCACGAAGGGGATCACTCCGGCCCGGCCCCGAGCATCGGCCGGACCGAGGATCGTGAGGCCCTCGACCTGGCCCAGGAGCTCCATGGCCCGCCGCGTCAGGAGCTGCTCGTGGTCATGGATCTGGTCGAGACCCACCGCCTCCAGGTAGTCGACGGCCGCCGCCATTCCGACGGCCCCGGCCACGTTCGGCGTGCCGGCCTCGAACTTGTGGGGCACCTCGGCCCAGGTGCTGTGATCCTTGAAGACCCGGGCGATCATCTCGCCGCCGCCCTGGTACGGGGGCATCGATTCCAACAGAGAACGACGAGCCCAGAGTCCGCCCATCCCCGTGGGTCCGCACATCTTGTGGCCGGAGAAGGCATACGCGTCACATCCCAACGCCTGCACGTCCACCTTCAGGTGCGGCGCCCCCTGGGCCCCGTCGAGAATCAGGACGGCACCGGTTCGCTCCCGCACCAACCCGGCAATCTCCTCCACCGGGTTGATGGTACCCAACGCGTTCGACACGTGAGAGAGCGCCACCACCCGGGTTCTTCCACCGAGGAGGGAGGCCAGCTGGTCCAGATCGAGGCGTCCGTCGGCGGTAAGCTCGACATAGCGAAGGCGAGCCCCCGTCCTCTCCGCCGCCATCTGCCATGGGACCAGGTTGGAGTGGTGTTCCATCTCCGAAACCACAACCTCATCGCCTTCGCGGAGCCCCTGGCCCAGGGAAAACGCCAGGAGGTTGAGTGCTTCACTGGTCCCCCGGGTCCAGACGATTTCGTGGGCGTCCGCGGCGTTGAGCCATCGGGCCACCCGTTCGCGGCTGCCCTCGTAGGCCTCGGTCGCCCGCCGGGCCAGCTCGTGAACGCCGCGGTGGACGTTTGCGTGATCGCGGTAGTAGTAGTTCGCGATGGCCTCGACCACCGCCCGTGGCTTCTGGGAGGACGCGGCATTGTCCAGGTAGATCAGAGGCTTCCCGCCGACCTCCTGGTGGAGGATCGGGAAGTCCTTCCGGACGGCATCGACATCCAGAGAAAGCAGGGCGTTCGCCACGTTCGCCACGGTCACCTCCTCAGCGGACCCGCTGCGGGTCCTCTCCTCATGCGGGGCATGGGACGGCGTGTCAGGCCCCCCGGAGGAGAACGTCTCCGCCGTCGACCTGGACTTCGAATGTTCTGACCCCTCTCACGGCAGGCAGGCAGGTCGCCTTTCCGGTCTCGAGATCGAACCGGGCGCCGTGAAACACGCACTCCACCTGCCTTCCCTCGAGAAATCCGGCCGAAAGAGGGAAATCCTGATGGGAGCACCGGTCCTCGAGGGCGTAGAGATCACCGTCCACGTTGGCCAGCATCACCCGCAGGTTCCCCACTTCTACGGCCTTGATCTGTCCGGGGGCGACTTCGTCCGCGTCGCAGACTCGGGTCCAGTCGCCCCCGGCCGAGGCGTCAGGCATAGCCGAGCTTGCCCTCGATGGCACGAGTGACCTTCTCCACCACCCCACCGAGGGGAAGTCGGGACAGCACCTCTCCCAGAAAACCCAGGACGACCAGACGCTCCGCTTGCGCGCGTCCCAGGCCTCGGCTCATGAGGTAGAAGAGGGCCTCGGCATCCAGTTGTCCCACGGTCGCACCGTGAGAGCACCGGACGTCGTCTGCTTCGATTTCCAGGTTGGGCAACGAATCGGCCACCGCCTCGTCCGACAGAAGCAGATTCCGATTGGTCTGGTACGCGTCGGTGCCCTGAGCGCCCTTGTGGACCCTGATGATGCCCCGGAAGACGCCCCTGGATGCGCCGT
>JAHEKK010000617.1 GCA_024638395.1 Gemmatimonadota bacterium
GCGCGATGCCGACGCCCTTGGGATTTCTCCCAGGACGCGCCAATTCGAAAGGGCTATATTCGGACTGGGACGCTTCGAAAGGGGGACTATCGACAGGTCCGGACCGTGTACAGCTGTGCGTTGCAGCGCGCCGCCTATCAGGAGGATCTCGATGAACGACTGGCCAACCGTCAACCCAATGTCACCGTTCCCCAACTACTGCGACGGCTACGGCAACCCGGGAGTCGCCGGACTCGGCTACGTCTCGACGATGAAGATCGCCACCGGACTCGCTGACACCAGCAAATACCAGGGCGATCTCACCCTTTCCAACAACATCGTGTCCTACGACAAGGCGGAGAAGAACGGCGCCTATATCGGCCAGATCAACATGGGCGACGCGTCGTCGTTCTGCGGGCCCATGGGCAGGCTCTGGGGCTACGACCTCGCCGTGGCGCCCGGCTTGAAGGACACCCTTCTCACGACGGCGGAGCAGTGGGACGGCAGCCCGCTGCCGGTCTACAGCGCCGATCCGCTCCTGGCAGCCACCCAGGAGTTGTTCGGAACCGACTCCCTGCGCAGGTTCCCGCCCGCGCCGGGAGCATACGTCCTGTGCGCCAACAAGTCTGCGATGAGCTCCCAGACCGACGGAGACCCGGACTGCTGTATCGAGCCCGTCAACGCGGTGTGGTCTTACCTGGCGGTCTCGATCACCAGGGATCGCAGCAACTCTGCCGACCTGTTCGTCGAGGACGCCGGCACCTACCCAGAAGCGGATGAGGCCACCGTGCAGGCCAAGCTGCGGAACCATGTCGACGGCGTCGTTGCCAGCATCGTCATGTGCGGGGCAGACCAGCATGTCCTCTACGACGAGACGTTCATCAGCTGGACCTACGCAATGGTGCCTTCCGGCTACGCGGCGACCGCACTCACGTGCGCGCCGTATGTGGCGCTGGCGAAGAACGCCGCACCCGACGGATTCGACAGCCTGCTCGGCATGAGTCTCTCCGACTGGAGCGCCCAGGCAGGCCCTGGTGTCGGCCCGAGCGTCGGTCCCGGCTGATCGTGACATTGCCGGCCCGGCTGGTTCGCCGGCCGGGCCGGCAATCGACCTCTCCCCCAGAAGCTATTCCTCGTACCCGGGGTGCTCCACCCGGCCGGCCGGAATCGGATCGCCGGGGCCGAGCGCCCACGGCAGGTGTGGCATCGACTCGGCAAGGCCCTTGAGGATCACATACATGCTGGCCGCCGACTCCAGCGAAACGTCGTCGCCCTCCGATGCGCCCGGGCCGGGGGCGGCTTCGACGAGAGAGAATCCGCCGGGTTGATGCGGGCATCCACGGCGCTCGAGGTGTAGCGCAAGTCCCCGTTCAGCTCGATGCGGTGGGTCTTCCCCTCCCAGCGGCCTTCCCTGACCATGGCTCCCTCTTGCTTCGTCATCATGAAGGCCTTGTCTGTCTCGGCTTCGAAGTCCTCGCGGTTCAGGTAGAGGCGGGGTTGTCCCGGTAGGGCTCGTCCACCGGTAGGCACTGGGTCGTGATCTGCCTGCCAGGGGAAAGCGCGCAGTCGGGCGACCGGGCCGACCATCCAGCCGCTGGTCGCCTCGCCACGATGACACGCGTCTGGGTCCCAGCGACTATTGGGCCGATCGGATCTCCCTGGGCAGGCTTCAGGATGGCGTCGGATATCAGATCCGAACCAACCCCCCGCTTCTCTCCGATGACGTCCCGGGCTCTGCCCCGTTGCAGCGAGACCTTGACTAGCCGCAGACGCTGACGCGCTCACCTGGCTACCGGCGCCGGCGCGCCCCTCCCCCACTCCTGAACGCCCACGTTCAGGATGAGCGATCACGACTCGACGGTGTGGAGCCCTCGCGTCATGTTGCTTCGGCGGCGTCCAGGCTGCCTGGAATCCCGTTCCAGCCTCGACACTATGCCAAGGGACCGGCGACATGGCCACGCTGGGCTCCTGCTCGTCGTGGCATTCACCTCACCCGGACCGGCTTCAGCCTCTTACTTGGGACTCTGCCCGGAACCTGCCTTGGCCCGTCAAGCGGCAAGCCGCTGCGGGACTCCGCTGCAGCCCACTACGTGACCTTCGCTCCGTGTCCTCGTGGAGCCTGCGGCTCCGCTTGACGTCTGGCAGGACCCGGGACCGGTTCCGAGCCCCACAGAGGCCGGAAACGCCGGCCCGGGAGTCCGAGGAGGACACCATGGCAACGCAGCAGACACCCCAGAACAAGGTGACCATCGCCGGTCCCCTGGCGGCCGACGTGTCGGTCCAGGAGTCAGGCAACGGGAACCGCTACACCCGGATCCTCATCCGGACGGCCTTCCCCGGCCGGGACGGCACCTACCCCACCTTCCCTCAGGTGATCGTCTTCGACCCCGACGAGAAGCTCTCGGCGGCCAAGAAGGGCGACTGGGTGAAGGTCACGGCGGCCCTCAAGCGGCAGTCCTTCACCAAGGACGACGCCAAGTCCTGGAGCCAGGACGTCATCGCCCTGACCGTGAAGGTCGGCTGACCGGCCACTTCGGGGAGGGGTCCATCCCGGGCCCCTCCCCTCCCCCACCTCTGAACCACGACAGGAGGTAACTGTGACCGCTGTCCGAATCGTTCTCGCCAAGCTGGCCGCGTTGGTCGTGTCTGTCTTCATCTTCATCGCCGTGGCGTCCGCCGGCCCCGTCGGCGGCCTGGTCTATGTCGTGCAGCTCGCTGTGGCCGTGTACCTGGCCCGCCTCGTCTATCGAGCGATAGGCGATCGCCTCGATCCGAGATGCTCGGCACCGCCGGCAGAGCAGTAGGAGGACACCGCCCGACGGATCCCGAACGGCTGACGCTGGTGATTGACGGGCCCGCCGGAGGCCGGGCTGAGCCTGGTGGTTG
>JAHEKK010000618.1 GCA_024638395.1 Gemmatimonadota bacterium
CTTGGCGAGGGAGAATCCTCTGTACGGTAGACATTCATGTGGGGGCTTTGTCCTTGTTGTCTTGAATTGGCGCCGTTGCCGGACGCTCCGGCGGCGCGAAACAACTCGGACCGATCACAGTGCAGGGCCGGGGCCGCAGGGGGGACTCCACTTCGGTTGAGGCGCAAACGCCCACGGCCCAGCATGTTAGCGGCGTGGGACCGCCACTCGGGTGGGTGAGCTAGCCCGGTGCGAACCCCGCTTGGAACGTTCCATCGACCCGCTTGGAACGTTCCGAGGCGGCCGTCCCATCAAGCGGACCTGCCGCATGGGGGGCTCCTTCCCGTGGCCGGTGGCGCCTCTCCGGAAGTTGCTCGTGAACCCCTTCCGCCCCATCTGCGTTGAAACGAGCGTGGCGCCCCCGGGTATCGAGAGGTCCCGGGCCGATTCCCCGGCGCCGAATCTCGAGCAAAGGACGAAGACCGATCGAAGAGACAGCCGCCGACCCGTTCAGATCCGTACACGGCCGGACGTCCCCCCTGGACGATCCCTTCGGCCCTGCTTCTTCCCGGAGCGCTTCCGCGCGCGTCTTCATCGAGACGCCCAGGGAGCTGCCCGATCCTCGCCAGGTGTTGGTCCGTGACGTCAGGCAAGGCCTTGGCGTCCGACCCCGGCGCCTATCACCCAAGTACCTCTACGACGCGGAAGGGTCCCGGATCTACGAAGAGATCACGCGACTCCCGGAGTACTATCCGTTTCGGACCGAGAAGAAGATCCTGTTGGACCAGGCGGCGGCCATCGTGGAGGCTTCGTGCCCACAGGTGGTGGTGGAGTTCGGCTCCGGCGCGGCGGAAAAGACCAGAATCCTGCTGGATGAGATGGACGAGCGGGGACTGTTGGAGGGGTACGGAGCCGTCGAGGTGAGCGGAAGCGCGCTCCGGCGATCCCTGGAAAGTCTGGCCTCCGCGTATCCGGACATCGTGTGCAGGGGGCTCCTGGCTGACTTCAACGCCGGCGTCTCGCTCCCCTTTGCCGGCGAGCGACGGCTCCTCATGTTTCTCGGCTCGACCATCGGGAACCTGGCCGAGCGCCCGGCGCAGCGGTTTCTCGAGGGCGTGGCGGAAGCCATGGACGACAGGGACCGGTTCCTGGTGGGTTTCGATCTCGTCAAGGACATCGACGTCATCGAGGCGGCCTACGACGACCGGCAGGGCGTCACGGCCAGGTTCAATCTCAATCTGCTCCGGCGCCTCAACCGGGAGCTCGACGGCGACTTCGATCTCGCGCGGTTTCGGCATCGGGCCTTCTTCAATGCGCAGGAGTCACGCATCGAAATGCACCTGGAGTCCCAGGGTCCGCAGACCGTAACGCTCTCCGCCGCGGACCTGTCTTTCGACCTGGAGGCGGGAGAGACCATCCGGACGGAGATCAGTCGCAAGTTCACCCGCGAGCAGGTGCAAGACATGACGGTGCGGGCCGGATTGATCATGGAATCCTGGGCCACGGATGAACGGGGGTATTTCGCCGTGGCACTCCTTCGCCGAGCCACCACGGACGGGGAGGGATCCCAATGAGCGAAGCCGCCGCCGCAGCAGCCCCCGAGACGGCTGACCACCGCCGAGACCGTGACACGGGACTCGACTCCCTGGCCGTCCGGTACTCCCGTGTTCGGCGAACCACCGAGTCCCTGGCGGAACCCCTCGCCGTGGAGGACTACGTCGTGCAGTCCATGCCCGACGTGAGCCCCACCAAGTGGCACCTGGCCCACGTGACCTGGTTCTTCGAGACGTTCGTCCTCACGCCGCACCGGGCGGGGTACGAGCCAGTGAACCCGGCCTACCAGTACCTCTTCAACTCCTACTACCTGGGAGCAGGCGAGCGCCACTGCCGGGATCAGCGGGGGTACATCAGCCGGCCCACTGTCGCCGAGGTATACGAGTACCGGCGCCACGTGGACCGGGAGATGGCCGCGCTGCTCACGGAGGCCGCGCAGGACAGGGAGGAAGTGGCCCGAGTCGTCGAGATCGGGCTTCACCACGAGCAGCAGCATCAGGAGCTCCTCCTGACCGACATCAAGCACGTGCTGTCGGTCAATCCCCTACGCCCGGCCTACCGCGAGGATGCCGAGAAGGACGCTTCGGGTGATGGCGCCGCCGACCTGCGGTGGCTTTCCTTTCCCGAGGGCCTCGTGGAGATCGGCGCCGGCGGCGGAGGCTTCGCGTTCGACAACGAGCGGCCCCGCCACCGGCATTTCGTCGAGGCCTTCGAGCTGGCTCACCGGCCCGTGACCAATGGCGAGCTCATGGCGTTCATGGCCGACGGTGGATATGAGCGGGGGGAGCTCTGGCTGTCCGAGGGCTGGGCCACCCGGCAGGAACGGGGCTGGACCGAGCCCTTCTACTGGGAGCAGAAGGACGGGGAGTGGTGGACCTATACGTTGGCCGGAGCCGCGCCGGTCGACCCCCACGAGACGGCATGCCACCTCACGTACTTCGAAGCCGACGCGTACGCCCGGTGGGCAGGAGCGCGGCTCCCCACCGAGCAGGAGTGGGAGGTGGCCGCCCAGGGCCGGCCCGTCGAAGGCAACCTGGCAGGGCGAGGCCGGTTCCACCCTGAGGTCGCCGGGTCCGGTCCGGGCGTCCAACAGCTCTTCGGCGACGTGTGGGAATGGACGCGGAGTCAGTACTCGCCCTATCCCGGGTATCAGGCGCTGCCGGGGACGCTGGGGGAGTACAACGGGAAGTTCATGAGCAACCAGTTCGTGCTTCGCGGAGGCTCGTGTGTGACCCCCGGAGACCACGTCCGGTCCACCTACCGGAACTTTTTTCCGGCGGATGCGGCCTGGCAGTTCTCCGGTGTGCGGCTGGCGCGGGACCCGAGCTGA
>JAHEKK010000058.1 GCA_024638395.1 Gemmatimonadota bacterium
CACCCCGGGCCTCGTCGACGTGGAGTACCCGTTCCACCATCCACGGGCCGCTTGTGAGCTGCGCCTCAGACTCTCCGTCCGGGCCGAGCATGTAGAGGTGGGCCCACCCGTCCCGCTGAGACCACCACAACACGTCTCCGTCTGCAAACACGTACCACGAGGCGGGGGCGAGGCGATTCCCGTGTCCCATCTCCACGTATGTCTTGCCCGATTCGTGGGCGAGAACTTCCGAGGACCCCGTTTCGGCGTCGAAGCCGTTCAACCACATGTCCTTGTAGGCTCGATTGGTCGAGACGACGTACAGGGTCGAACCGTCGGCGCTCCAGGCCGAGTCCGGCACGGATCCGCCTACCGACAGCTGTAGGGGTTGCTCAGGGAACTCGACGGCGGCGTTGGACGCGACCGTGGGGAGGGCGGTGGATCCTCCGTCGCCGTCTTCATCGACGGTGGGGATATCCAACGTGAGAATGTGGACTCCGGGAACAGGAACGACCGAGTCTCCCGGGAGAGCGTACGGCTGTGAATAGTGCTCAGGACGCTGCGGCGTCATCGAGATGTAGTGGTGGTGCTCGACACCCCGCTCGTCGGTTCGTTCCACGGCCAGCCGGCGAGAGTCGGGGGACCAGTACACATCGGGTCGGCGAGGCTCTTTGTTGCGTTGCTGATTCGCCCGGGGAGCCGTGAGCCCGTATCCGAAGAACTCCTCGCCGTCCGTGGTCACCCGAGTGGAATCCCCGCCTCCCTTCGGCCGGACGTAGAGATCGTGTTCCACCACGAAGGCTTCCCACCGATCGTCGGGTGAGGCCACGTAGGGGGTCTCAGTTGCCAGGGTATCCGCTACTGAACAGGCATAGGCGATGATGTCGCATTGGAACCGCTTCGCCTGTGCGTCGAACGCGATGCTCTGCAGCTCGTCGACGAACTCGAAGTCGTCGAAGGGTAGCTTCGTCCCCACATAGGCGGTGTCGTCAGCCACCGACATGGCCGAGGCGAGCCGGTGATGGTCGAACAAACGCTGGCGGCTCCGGGCCGTCGGATCAACGACGATGAACTCGTGCCCCTCACCGAGACGATTCCGATACCAGAAACGTCGCCCGTCCTCCAACCAGTTCGGGTCCACCTGGTCATGCGAGATCATCTGGGACGAGTGCCAACCCAGGAATCGCTCAGCACGGTTGTAGTCGACCTCCTGAGCGGAAGTGTCCCCAGGGGCGACGAGGCCGAGTGGTAAGGCCATGGCGAGAATGCAAAGCCAGAATCGATTCGACATCACGGACTCCTTTGTTGCCTCGAGGGGACGTTCCCGACGATTGGCCTCCGGGTTGACGGGTTTGGCCAGGAGCGTCTCCGGCCGCCCGAAGTGCGACAACCTAGTGGGCCGCCAAACTTGTCGCACCAAGCGGGGTAAACTTGTGCGGCCGTCTATCGACGGGCAGCTTCATGGCGTTCCCGCAGGGCAAGTCCCTTGGTGAACACGGCTCATGGAGCCGTGCCCAAGAGGCGGGAGCCATCGATCAGTCCGGTAACCCAGGAGTGTATTCACGTGAAGAACGCAGCAGCTTTGGCCCTTGCGGCCGCCCTCGTCCTGCCGGCATCGGCCACGGCGCAGGACGCCGTGGTCCAGTCCCTCAAGGGCCTACACCAGATCACCGAGCAGTATATCGTGGCCACGGCTGAAATGGTCAGCGAGGACCTCTATTCCTTCCAGCCCACCGAGGAAGTGCGGACGATGGGGGGCCTCCTGGCCCACATCGCGAATGCCCAGTACCTCTTCTGTTCCGCAGCGGCCGGCGAGGAGAGCCCGAATTCGGCCAATCTCGAGGAGACGTTGACGACCAAAGCCGACATCGTGGCCGGTTTGAAGGAGGCGTTCGCATACTGCCAGGGCGTCTACGCCGGCATGACCGACGCCAAGGGAGCGGAAGCCCGGAACTTCTTCGGTAACGAAATGGCGGCGTCCGGTGTGCTGGCCTTCAACTCCGCCCACAACTATGAGCACTACGGCAATCTGGTCACGTACATGAGGATCAACGGCATCACGCCGCCGTCCTCCATGTAAGCGCAGAAAGGCCGCGGTTCGGGCCCAGTGCAAAGGGCGGGCCCCTGTTGGGGGTCCGCCCTTCGCGTTTGAGAACAGAATGGGTGCCTGTGCCCTATCGTGCTCCCACGGCTTCCAGGATTTCCCGATCTCGCTCCAGGTGTAGCTGGAAACCATCCCGCCGCTCCTCGGGCAGGGTGCGGAACCACTCGAGGGTGTCGAACGCAGTCTCGGCGAGCGGTCGGAACGTGAGCCCGGCAGCCACCGCCAGATTGGAACGGACACGGGAGATTCCCCGAGTCGCGCCCCCCGCCGGTGGGTACCAGAGAGGAAACCGGGCTTCCCGTTCCATCAGCACGGCTTCGTCGACCCAGGTGAAGGAAACGGGGGCCGATGTGATCGCCCTGATCCCATAGAGGAACTCCGCCATGGATGTTTCCTGGAGGGTCGGTCCAGCCGCATTGAACGTGCCTCCCGTGTCGCTCTCGAGGAGGTGAACGAAGAACTCGGCGAGGTCCCGCACGTCCACGAATTGGACCGGCTCGGTCTGAAGGCCCGGAGCGATGGTCGGACCGCCGTGGTCGATGCGGACCGGCCAGTACGTGAATCGGTCGGTTGGATCGCCCGGGCCGGCCACCACGTGCAGCCGCACCACCGTGGCCCGGGAGCCGTAGGTCTCTCTGACGGCCTCTTCGCACAGCACCTTCAACGGTCCGTAGAACCGGTTCACATCTTCCGACGCAGGGTCCTCGATGGGAAGCACTCGCGCGTCCTCGGGTAGCTCGTCCTGATCGAAGTCATACACGGAGCCTGTCGAGGTGAACAGGTAGCGGCCGGTCGTGGACTCCAGGAGCTGGGCGGAATCAAGGACGTGGCGAGGCACATACCCGCTGTTGTCGATGACGGCGTCCCACGTTCGGCCCCTCAGGTTGTCGAGTCGACCGTCGCGGTCGCCGATCAGCGTTTCGACGCCGGGGAACAAACCGACGTTGGACCGGCCCCGGTTGAACAGGGTGACGTCGTGGCCACGGTACTGGGCGTACCGCACCATGTGGGGTCCGATGAAGCCCGTGCCCCCGAGAATGAGGATCCGCATCAGATGGCCCACCCTTTCCGGTAGAGGCGAGTCAGGTAGTCGTTGGCCTCCGGGATGTTGGTGATCCGCATGGCCTCGCCGTCGTAGTGTATCGTTCGGCCTTGCCCGGTTCTCAGAGCGACGACACCGAGGAGCATGATCTCCGTGAGTTTCGCGGCATAGGAGAAGGGGCTGGTAGCGGTCTCCTCTCCCTTGCAGGCGTTCACCCAGTTCATCTGGTGGGTGCTCTCGATGCGGGGATGGGTCTCCGGCACGGCTTCGGCCTGCTCCTTCACCGACTCCGGGAAGATCTGCGGATTCCGTCCGTAGGTTTCATGCATCAGAATCCCCCGCTCCCCGACGAAAAGCACTCCCCCGGTCCGGTCCAGCTCGATGTCGTCAGGGAGTGCGGCCGGGCGGGGTGGCATCAACCCACCGTCGTACCAGCTCATGGAAACGGGTGGCCGGTCGCCTCGAGCCGGAAAGTCGTAGTGTGCCGTCATGGCCAGGGGGTATGAGTCAGGATCCTCGGCCGGCCCGCCCCAGGGGGTCGACGTCGCCTCCACCGAGGTGGGATAGCCGAGGTCGAGGGCCCACACCGGGTGATCCACGAGATGCGCGCCCATGTCACCGAGGGCCGACACTCCGAAGTCCACCCAGCCACGCCAGTTGAATGGATGGTAGATGGGATGGTAGGGGACGTCCTTGGCAACCGGCCCAACATAGAGCTCCCAGTCCATGTCGGGCGAACGGCCGTAGCCCGTGTACATCATCTCTGCCGTCATCCCATGGATGGCGCCCTGATGCCACTGCTGGTACCAGCCCGGGTTCAGGCCGTCGTTCCACGGCTGGGGCCGGAGGACTCCCTGTGGCCAGATGGGGCGGTTGGTCCAGATATGCACGTCATGGACGGGCCCGAGGACCCCGGCCTCGATCCACTCGTTGATTCGCCGGGCGTCGTCTCCCGAGTGACCTTGGTTCCCCATCTGGGTGACCACGCCCGTCTCCTGGGCGGTCTGGGCGAGGACCCTGGCTTCATGGACGGAATACGTGAGGGGCTTCTCGACGTAGACGTGCTTCCCCTCCTCCATGGCAGCCTTCGCGATGGCAGCGTGGAGGTGGTCGGGGGTGGCCACCACGATGGCATCGATATCGCGTTCAGCTTCCAGCATACGCCGAAAGTCCGTGTACCTACGGGCGTCGCGGTACTGCTCCTGCCAGCGGTGTCCTTCCTCGCGAGGCTCGCCGTCGCGGTTGGTGAGGTGCTCGGTCACCCTTCTGTCCACGATGCCGAAATCCACGTCACAGACGGCGCTGATCCGCTCGGACCCGAGCTCCAGGGCGTTCCCGGTTCCCTGACCCCCCACACCGACGATGGCGATATTCAAGGTGTCGGACGGGGCCTGGTAGCCGGGTCCCCCCAACACGTGGCGGGGGACGATTGTGGCGCCCATGGCCAGCTTCACCGAATCGGAAACGAACTGGCGTCGCGAAGGGGCCGGGCGCGTGGGCGGGGTCATCCTGTGGGGCCTCCAGGTTCCGTGTGGACCGGACTCCTCTGGAAAGTGGGTTTTCGAATCCGTCTGTGCCAGCAACCTTGCCGGGCCCTCCGGGTCTCTCGACCTTTGCTCCCGTCCCGTCCGCGGTGGCCGGGCGCCATTCAGGGAGCACTCGATGCATTTCTCTGCTCTGCTGTCCAGAGGGACCCTCGGGGATTACGCCCGAGCACCGCGGATGGCTAGCCGGCGGCGCCCCGACGCAGACGCTACCACGCCATGAATCTCGGGCGGCGCGATTTCCTGGAACGGCTGGCCCGGGCCGGCGGAGGCGTGGCCCTCACTCCCTCGGTGGTGGGCCTGATGGCCTGCAACGAGCGCACCTCCGCGTCGGGTGTCGCCTCCCCTTATGGGCCCCTGGCGCCCGGCGCCGACTCACCCGAGCTGGAGATCCCGGCGGGGTTCCGGTGCGTCCGAATCAGCACGGGCGCTCAGCCGTCCGCGGTTCGGGAGGGACTCTTCGTTCCCAATGCCTTCGACGGGATGGCCGCATTCCCGCTGCCTAACGGAAACATCCGTCTCATTCGGAACCATGAAATGGTCGACGGGGCTCGTGCCGCCGTGCCCCTCGCCAGTCCCCACTACGATCCGAAGGGTTCCGGAGGGACCACCTCTCTGGAGGTGCGGGTGGCGGGGGAAGGCGGAGATCTCCAGGTCGAGTTGGTCGACGAATACGTGTCCCTCGCGGGTACCCGTGTGAACTGCGCCGGCGGACCGACGCCATGGGGGAGCTGGCTGTCGTGCGAGGAGATCACTACGGGCCAGGCACAGGGGTTCGACCAGCCCCACGGCTACGTCTTCGAAGTCCCTGCTGCAGCGACGGGTCCCGTGGACCCGGTGCCCCTCAAGGAGATGGGCCGGTTCATCCATGAGGCCGTGGCCGTGGATCCCGATACCGGGATCGTCTACGAGACCGAAGACGCCTGGTACCGGCCCAACGATGCCAACCTTCCCGGGGCCGGGTTCTACCGGTTCCTTCCCCACGAGCCCGGCGTGCTCCGCGCGGGTGGCCGGCTCCAGGTCATGGCCGTGGTCGATCGCCCCGGCTACGTGACGGCCCGGGGGCAGGTGCCGGGGACGGTGCTTCCGGTGTACTGGATCGATCTGGACGATCCGGACCCGCCCACCGTGGATACGGATCCCCTGGCCCTGTTTCGGGAGGGCTTGGCCAAAGGCGCTGCGGCATTCGCGCGTCTCGAGGGGGCGTTCTACGGAGACGGAGGGATCTATGTGGTGTCCACCAATGGAGGCGACGCCACCGCGGGCCAGGTGTTCCACTACAGGCCAACGTCGGCCGAGAGGGGTGAGCTCACGCTGGTCTTCGAATCCCCTTCGAGCGAAGTGCTCGACGGCCCCGACAACATCGTCGTGACCCCTCGGGGCGGCCTGTTGATGTGCGAGGACAGCGCGGGTGACCAGTACGTGCGGGGGCTCGACCACGCCGGCAACGTCATCGACCTCGTCCGTGCGGTCCACCTGGAGGGAGGGCGCCAGCCGGGCGAGTTCGCCGGTTCCTGCTTCAGCTCCGACGGGCGCGTCCTCTTTTTCAATGTCCAGGGAGGCCGGGAGATCGGGTCCACCATCCAGAGCGCTACCTACGCAATGTGGGGGCCCTGGGAAGCGGGGCCTCTTTAGACAACCTCCTCGCGAGTCTGCCGGTACTGGCTGTCGGCTTTGGGCGTTAGAACCGGATGCTCAGCACGGGGATGCGCACGGCGAGCTTCGCCCCGTCCTGCCCGTGCCCCGGAACCACGCTCGGCAGCGGGCTGCCCACGCTCCACGATCCCCCGGATCTGTTGAGGAGGGCACCTGATTCCGGCCCACTCCCGGGCTGGGGCTCGTCGTCACGACGTTCTCCACGGGTCTGCATCGCGCCGATGACCAGACCGGCGATGCTGGTCGCCAAGGGGATGGCTACAATGGTCGCGTCGTCGTCGGGCTGGACCAGGAGGTCGATCCCCGCGCCGCCCAGCCCACCGATGATCCCGGCGATACTCACGAGGCGTGCCCGATTCCGGGTGGGGCGCCAACGCCGGGCGCCCAGGGCGCTGGCAACCAGGCCGACGTTGCCGCCGATGAGGGTCGTGATCATGAGGTCGTCTCCCTCCAGGTCACCGATGATGCCCGCGGCCACCCCGAACCAGGTGCCCCACAGGCTCCCCAGACTCACGGACGTGGCCAGCCCGTCGGAGATGTCCCGCTTGGACAGGACGTTCCCCACGAGGATCCCCGTTACGCCCCCTGCGATCATGCTTCCGAAGACGGCACGGGCGGTCTCGTCCTCCACGAAGCACACGTCGCCCGTACAGCGTTCGCCGCCTCCCAGGTCCAAGGCCAGGGCCCACCCCAGCCCCTGCCACGTTCCCCAGGTCCCTCCCCAGGTGATGGCCCGGGCCTGACCTAGAGACAGCGGTCGACTGCGGGCCGAAGCCCGCCCTGCCAGAAAGCCTGCGGGCCCGCCCAGGAGCAGCCCTGCTCCATAGGCCTCGGGGCCGTCGGCCTCCACCATGCCCGGAATAGCCACGCCCAGCCAGAGACCGTAGAGGGCGCTCCAGACCTGCAGTTCCGTCCGGCCGCTGCTGCCAGAGCGGGTGACGCCCCATGCGTCCAGGCGGGCCTGTGCCGACCTCCCTGCTTCTGTCTCGGGATAGCGGCGTACGATGAGGCGGTAGAGAGCGATGGCCACGTCCCCATCCCCTCCCGCCTCGAACTCCGTTGCCGCCTGTAGCAGCACCGCCGCGGAGTCGGCAGGAGCGACCTGGTCTACCGCCGCCTGTCCGGAGAGGGATGCGGGCGCCCCCGCGAACGCGATCGCCAGCGCCGGGATCGCGGCGGCCCAGCTTCTCGACCGTTTCATGTCTATCTCGGATCTTTCGCGGCTGCCGGCCGCGGCGCAGAGTGGATGTCCTTCCTTGGGTGTCCCTTCACGCCCGTGCGGGTGCTTCGGTCTTCCCGGTGATCTACCTTACCGGTGCGTGTGGGGACGCCGGCCCTCGAAGGAGCGCCCCTTATACCCCGGGTCCTCGGGCCCGTTCGAACCTTCCTCAGTGATGAAACGAGTATGTGCCGTTCCTGGTTGACCATTCTTGCCGCTCTTCTGTTGAGTCCTGCTGCCCTTCTCGCCCAGAGCGGTCCTGATGCGGCCCGGGCCTTCCGTGAAGCCCACGAGGCCCGGATCCTCACGGACTTCGCCGAGTTGCTGTCGTATCCGAACCGGGCCAGCGACCTCGAGGACATCCGGGCTGCTGCCACCTTCATCCGCGACGAACTGGCTCAGAGAGGCGTCGAGTCGCGTCTCCTGGAGATCGACGGCGTCGCCCCCCTGGTCTACGGAGAGCTCAGGATTCCCGGTGCGACGCGCACGCTGGGGATCTACGTGCACTACGACGGTCAGCCCGTTGATCCGGACAACTGGACCCACCCTCCTTTCGAGCCCACGCTTTATTCGGCCTCGATGGAAGCGGGGGGGACGCCGGTTCCCATGCCGGGCCTGGGCGAGTCCGTCGATCCCGAGTGGCGGCTCTACGCCAGGTCCGCCGGAGACGACAAGGCTCCGATAGCGGCGATACTCCCGGTGCTGGACGCCTTCGAGGAGGAGGGCGTAGTCCCCACATCCAACCTCATCTTCTTCTTCGACGGTGAGGAGGAGGCGGGCTCCGCGCACCTCGGCGACTACATGGACATGACGTCGGAAGCGCTCGAGGAGATTGATGTCTGGTTGTTCTTCGACGGTCCCGCCCACCAGAGCGGCCGGCCCCAGGTCACCTATGGCGTACGTGGGTCCATGGGGATGGAGATCACCGTGTACGGTGCGACGCGAAACCTCCACTCGGGCCACTACGGGAACTGGGCGCCCGACACCGGCAACATCCTCGCCCGCTTGCTGGCCTCGATGAAGGACGAGTCCGGGCGCGTGCTCGTGGAGGGCTGGTACGATTCGGTGGCGCCCATCGGTCCGGAAGAGCGCGCGGCCCTGGAGGGGCTCCCCAACTTCGACGACCAACTCAAGGCCGAGTTGGGCATCGTCCAGTCGGAGGGGGAGCCGGAGACGTTGGCTGAGCGCATCCTGGTCCCTGCCCTCAACATCCGGGGCATCACGAGCGGAAACACGGGAGCCAGGGCCCGGAACGTGATCCCCAACGTGGCGGTGGCCTCCCTCGGGATCCGTCTGGTCAAGGGGACGGAGCCGGATCAGATGCGGGACCTTGTGGTGCGCCACATCGAGTCCCAGGGATTCCACGTGGTGTCCGAGGATCCCGACATGGAAACGCGGCTTCGCTACCCGCGGATCGCAAAGGTCACCGGAGGAGGCGGGTATCCTGCGTCCCGGACCGAGATGGCCGATCCCGCAGTGAGGGAGGTCACGCAGGCCGCGTCGGAAGCCGCTGATCGAGCGTTCGGCCCGGGGTCCTTGGTCCTTTCACCGGGGATGGGAGGAACGCTGCCGCTGTTTCTCTTCACGGAGAGGGCCGGCAAGCCGGCCATCATCGTTCCGGTGGCGAACCACGACAACAACCAGCACGCCCCTGACGAGAACCTGCGCATCGCCAACCTGTGGTACGCTATCGACCTCTACGCCGCCCTGTTCACGATGCCGGTGAGAGACATTTCCTAGGGAAGCTCAGGAGAGGTTGGGTGGGGGCCCCGCCCCGCCCCTGGAGCGAGGGTGATCGTGGTTGTCTCCGCGGTCAGATCTGACAGGCCATGTCCTGGCCGCAGCACATCGGAGACTTCACCTTTCCGTGGCCGTTGGGGCATTCGGAGATGTGAACGGAGCTGCCGTCGGCTTTCGTGAGACTGCTGTGAGCCAGCTCGGCTCCGCACTGGCCGCAGGTCATCGTGCCAATGCTCATGCCGCACTTGTCGCAGGTGTAGGCTGCCATTTCTTGCCTTGTGTCAGGTCGTCCTCGGGGGTCGAGGTCGGACGATATCGAGGAAGAGCTCGGGCCGCCACCGGCTCCGGCGTCCCGGCGGGCCCTCGAGGCTCAACATGGACCCGTCCCGGGTGATCGGGCGCGGTTCTTTCAGGCCCTGCTCCCTCCCAGCTCGACGGTGATGCTCCGCCACTTCTCCTGCCGGAACCGGACGACCGAAAGCGTACACCGGAGGACGTGGCCCACCACGATGGCGAGCCAGATGTCGGTGGGCCTGAGGCCCCGGGTGAGCTGGAATACGGAGCAGATCGCGATGGGGACGATGAGCTGCGAGATGATGGAGATGTACATGGGGCTCTTGGTGTCGCCGGTGCCCTGGAGGCCTCCCGTGTAGCTCAGGGCCACGGTGATGAACAATCCGGAGACGGCGAGGAACCGGAGAAGCTCCACCCCCAGGTCGACCACGACCGGCTCCTCCATCCCGAAGGCGCCCAGGAGGGCCCGGGGGATGAGCAGGAACATCGCGCCGATCACCGCCGCGACCCCGAGTCCGATCCGCGACGCGGCTGCAACGGCTTGGGAAGCCCGGTCGGGCAGCCCCGCGCCCAGGTTCTGCCCCGCCATGGCGGCGGATGCGCCCATGAGACCGACCGAGGTCCAAGTGACGAGAGAGAACAACTGCACGTATCCCACGGCGTAGGCAGCCTGTGCCTCCGCGCTCTGGGCCAGGGAACCGATGAAAGCGAGTAGGACGACGCCTCCGATGTTCATGGCCACGCCCTGGAACCCCGTGGGCAGCCCGAAACGAAACAGGGCGCGGATAATCTCCCAATCCGGCGCCCAGCTCATGGCCCGGTCCCAGGTCAGAACCTGATTGCCGGAGAGCAACAACCCGATCACGATCGCGCTCACGACACCGCCGGCAATCACCGTCCCCATGGCTGCCCCCGTGGTGCCGAAGGCGGGGATCGGACCAAACCCGCGAATGAGGACGATGTTCAGTACGATGTTGAGAACCGTAAGCAGGATCCCGAGTCGCAACGGCGTCTGGGCGTCGCCGGCGGAGCGGAAGGCGCCGCCGGCCAGGTAGAACGTCATCATCCCCAGGCTGAACAGGAACATGACACGGAGATAGGGCAGGGCCTCTACCTGTACGGCCGGAGCGGCATTGACCAGGTCCAGGAGAACCGGGGCGAGGATGTACCCCAGGGGAGCCAGGATCAGCAGGGAGAGGACGGCCGCGGTGAGGAACGCCTGGTAGACCGCTTGATTCACCTTGTCGGGCTGGCCGGCTCCGGCGAAGCGCGCCACCAGCACGCCCATCCCGGTGAAGAGTGATGAGATGAAGACCACCACCACCAGAAAGATCTGCCACGAAACTCCGATGGCCGCGTTACCCGTATAGCCTACGTAGTGGCCCACCATGGCGTGATCGACCAGGCCCTGGAGTCCCCCGATGACGTTCTGGAGCATCGTCGGCCAGGCCAGCTTCCAGACCGCGGGGCGAATGGGCCCCTCGATCAAGGTCCGGTCGAACGTTTTGCCCTTCTTGGGTCGCGTGGCCAGGAGGGTTGCGCCTTCGGGTCGGAGGATGAAGCGTCAGGAAAGCTAAGCAAGGCGACGCTCGGTGCCATCTTTCCTTACCGGGCGTTCCCGGTCGCGGGATCATCCCCGTCTACATGGTTCTCGAGAGGTAGCACACGTGAGCGACAACGACCTGCCGGATATTCCCTCATTCGAGGAGCTGGGGCTGTCTCCCGAAGAGGTGGCCGAGCTGGAAAAGGAGCTGCAGGACGAAGGCTCCGGCGACGAGGCTGACGCGTCTTC
>JAHEKK010000619.1 GCA_024638395.1 Gemmatimonadota bacterium
CGTCAATTCGCCGCCCTGGTGTATCCAATAGGTCGGAGAGGGCATGAGCCCCCAAGCCTCCTCGACGGGTCGCACCGAGAGGTCCTCGTACTGGTCGAGTCCGTGGTCGAGGAACACCTGGGCCGCCGCCCTGATGACCTCGCGCATGGAAACTCCCGGCTCCACAGCCGCGATCGCGGCTTCCTGAGCCTCCAGGACGATGTCGTAGATGCGTCGCTGCTCAGCCGAGAAACGGCCCGACACGGGATAGGTTCGGCACAGGTCCGAGGCATACATGTCCACTTCCGCCGCACCGTAGTCGATGAAGACCATCTCTCCGTCCTGCATCACGCGGGCGAGGGGGTTGTACGCCTCCGACCGGAGGGTGTAGAGGGATACGGCGGCCTCCCCCGACGCGACGATGGGCGAGAACGAAGCTCTCGGAGCCCCTTCACGTTTCCAGGCCGCCTCCATGACCCCGGCGACTTCCAGCTCGGTCATCCCAGGCTCGATGGCCTCCATGGCGTCGACCATGCCCCGAGCGCTGATTTCGGCGGCCCGTCGAAGGCGGTCGACCTCATCGCTGTCCTTCACCAGCCGCATCTTTCGGATGTGGGGTGTGACGCTTTCGATGCGTACCCCGTCGAGAACCGCCCCGAGGCCCCGTTCCAACTGTTGGCGATACGTCAGTGGACGACCAAAGCCCGGGGGCGCGTAGAGCTCCCCACCGTCCGACGCGAAGTAGACGACGTCGGACCCGCCGGCCATCTCGTTCAACCGGGCGGCGAGCTCGCTGAGGGGATAGGTCTCGTCGACGCCCGTCGCCGCCTCGGCTTCCGGACCGGGAGACAGCCGTTCGATGGTCCGGTTCCAGGCCGCATGGCGAAAGCGGGGATCGTCCATGGGGTATTGAGCCCCGGCGAACTCGAAGGGCTCGGGGAGGAAGAGGGCTTCACGCGCACCCGCCACGCTACCCGCCTCCCGGTCGGGGTACATCACCAGTACGGCATAGGGCGAGTGGACCCCAGTGAGATAGTAGAAGTCCGCATCCTGGCGGCTCCGGCCCCCGGCACGGATCAGGTATTCCCCCGGTACGATGACCGGGGCGTTGTCCAGGATCCGAGCCAGCCGGGACCGTCGTGCCTCGTAGGGCGTCTCCGACGCCTGTGCTCCTGCCGGCATCGGCACCCCGAAAACGGCGATGCAGAGTAGGAGGAGAGCCAATTGGGTGATGGTCGCTTTCATGGCCGGAGCATGGTCCCGGCTCCGATGATGCGCAATGTCGGGACGCGAACTCCCCTACCGAGGCGCGAGCCAGGTCCCCCGGAGCATCACCCCCAGGGGATTCTCTACATGCGCCACGTCCTCCAGCGGGTCCTCTTCCAATAGGACCAGGTCGGCGCGGGCACCGTGGGCAATCACGCCAAACGCCCCCTCTCGCCCCAGAAACCGTGCAACATCCACCGTGGCGTCGCGGAGGATGTCGTAGGGCGGAATGCCGGCCTCCTGGAACCGCAGCATCTCCTCGCGGAGGGAGCGGCCGGGGGCCGTGAACTCGATCCCCGAGTCCGTCCCGACCAGGAGCTCTGCTCCCTCCTCCCAGAGCACACGAAGGCCCGCCGTCCGGTTTGCGTGTGCGACACCGTTCTGCATCCGGAGGATCTCGAGGGTGGGACAATTCCAGACCCCGGCCTCCCTCGTCGCCTGAGCCAGGAGACGCATTCCCCCCTCGTCGAAGCTCCCCGGCCATCCGGAATACGTCCCCGTGAGGCGCTGCGCGTATCCGAGCATATGCTCGAGGGATGTCTGCCCGGCCTCCAGAGCCCGTTCCAGACCGACGTTGATCGGGACATGGCCGGCGATGGGAAGACCCACCGCCGCAGCCTCTTCCACAACTGCGTCGTAGACCGGGCGGGACAGGTCCGTGTAGACCTTGTATCCGATCCAGTCGCCGGTGTCGAGCTCATGGATCTTCGCCCGGGCTTCCTCGGGGGTGGCGAGGAGCTGTGTGAACGGCCAATACGCCGGCTCTCCATCGAGACCCGGTGAATAGGAATGGATGGTGGGCCCAAGCACCTCTCCGAGGGAGATGCGTTCCCGCAGCGCGAGGAGCCCCGGCCAACCCCACATGTTCCGGACGCTCGTGATTCCGTAGGCGACGTAGGTGGCAGCATCCGCTTCACTCATGTGAACATGCGCGTCCACGAGCCCGGGAATGAGAAATGCCCCACCGGCGTCGACCGTGAAGGTCCCGTCCGGAAGGAAGACATCCCCGTCGGGACCGACAGCGGTGATCGTGCCCGATTCGACCAGCACCGTATGGGAAGCAAGTCGCGCAGGCCGGTCCATCGGTACCACCGTTGCGTTCACGATCGCGACGGGCCCGGCGAGGCTGGTGACGACGGTGTCCAGAGGGGGAGGATCCAGGTCAGGACCAGGGGCTGGATCGGTGCTGCTCGAGGCGCACGCCGCAGCCACGACCAGGGCCACGTGGAGTGGAGCGGATAGGAGAGTGGGTTTGGCCATGGCACCGTGTCACGCGTGACAAAAGAGGAGGGGCCCGCCGGAACGCCGGGATCCGGCCCGGCCGCATTCTGAAGAAGCGTACGCCCGAACCTCGAGAAGATTCCGCACAGCGGTCGTCTGTGGCCCCGTGGGCGGCACGGCGGACTCCAGGGACTGAAATCGGTCGTCCGGGCCGGGCCGGAGTCTTCGGTGGTTGACTTGAAGCGTCCTCAACGATTTATTACTGCTGTCGTAATATTACGACGCACGTAATAACTACACGGCCTGTCCATTCAGGAAGTCCAGCCATGTCATCATCCGACGCTCCTCTGACGCCGGCCGTCTTCCATGTCCTGCTCTCCCTGGCCGAC
>JAHEKK010000620.1 GCA_024638395.1 Gemmatimonadota bacterium
GATGCCGCGGCTCGACGGGAGCTCCGCGAAACCCACGAAGAGACGTTCCGCGCCGCCGGCGTCCGTTACCGCCTGGCTGAAGAGCAGGCGCAGAGCCTTTCCAACGGAGTCCGCTTCCTCGGACGGTTCCTGGGCCTGGTGGGCCTCGGAGCCCTTCTTCTCGGAGGTGTCGGAGTCGCCGCCGCCATCCACGTCTACATCCGGGAAAAGCGCCCGGGGATCGCGGTGCTGCGATGCATCGGAGCGGGACAGAGCACTGCCTTTCTCGCCTACCTCATCCAAGCTGCCTGGCTGGGGCTTCTGGGTGCCGGGGCAGGGGTAGTCCTGGGGGTGGCCCTCCAGGAGATCATGCCTGTGGTGCTGTCGGACGTGCTACCCGTGGAGGTGGATACCCGGCTGTCGTTCAGATCCATCGGCGCGGGTCTGGGGATCGGGGTGTGGGTCGCCGTCGTCTTCGCCCTGATACCACTCCTCCAGGTCCGCGACGTCCCGCCCCTCGCGGCCCTGCGATCGGATTTCGAGCCTCCGAAGCGCCGCATCGACGTGCCCCGCATCCTCGCATACGGCCTCATGGCCGCGAGCGTCGTGGGGCTCTGCGTCCTCGAGGCCCCCGACGAGGAAGTGGGCTTCGCCTTCGCCGGTGCCCTGGCCGGGGCCACGGCGCTCATCGCGGGGGTTGGCTGGGGGCTCGCGCGCTTCACCCGGCGGTTCTTTCCGCGGGGCGCGTCGTATCCTGTCCGGCAGGGTGTCTCGAACCTCTTCCGGCCCCAGAACCAGACCGTCTCGGTCACCCTGGCTCTCGGTCTGGGGGCCTTCGTCATCGGCACCATCGTCCAGGTGGAGGCGAGCCTGCGTGACGATCTCACGGTCTCGTTCGGATCCGGCCAACCCAACGTTCTCTTCTTCGACATCCAAACGGACCAGATCGAACCCCTTCTGGCCCTTCTGCCTCCCCAGGCCCGGGCCGCTGCCGAGGTGTCGCCCCTGGTGACGTCGCGTATCGCCGCCATCAACGGGAGATCCCCGGAGGAGCTGCGGGCCATCGAAGACAGGGATCTCCGACCGGAAGGATGGGCGCTGCGGCGGGAGTACCGGAACACCTACCGGGAGGCCATCGGGGGGGCGGAGTCCCTCATCGCCGGGCGATGGTGGGACGGGACGCCTGGCAGCGAGGACGACACGAACATAGAGGCCGGCGATCTGGCGCGTGTATCGCTGGAGGACGACATCGCCCGCGACCTCCGGGTTGGCCTCGGCGACACCATCACGTGGAACGTCTCGGGCTTGGAGGTCGCCTCCGTGGTGACGAGCCTGCGAACCGTGGAATGGGATCGTCTCGAACCCAACTTCTTCGCGATTCTCGAGCCCGGCGTCCTCGATGCGGCCCCACAGAGCATCCTCATGGTCACGCGGATTCCCGACGCCACCGAGAGGGCCGAGGTCCAGCGAGCGCTCGTTGGAGCGTTTCCCAACGTATCGGCTCTGGATTTCTCCCGGGTCCAGGAAGCCATCGATTCCGTGCTGTCCCGGGTGCGGCAGGCGGTGGCCTTCCTCGGCGCCTTCAGCGCCCTCGCGGGCATCATCGTCCTCATCGGCGCCCTCGCCACGTCCCGGGCCCAGCGGCTCCGGGAGGGAGCGCTCCTCAAGACCCTGGGCGCGCGACGCCGTCAGGTGCTCACGGTGCTCTTCTCGGAGTACCTGGCCCTAGGCTCCCTGGCCACGGCCAGCGGCCTGCTCCTGGCCATCCTGGCCGCCGCGCTCCTCGTGCCGAACCTCTTCGAGATCGACTACACCCTGCGGCCGGCGCCTCTATTGGTCATCTGGCTGATCGTGGTGACCCTGACCGTCGTCACGGGTCTGGTCGGATCAAGGGATCTCCTCCGGAGACCACCGCTCCCCATTCTGAGGGAAGCTCCGGAGTAGGAAGCCCGCCATCGAGGAGCCGGGCCGTGGCCCGAAGTGGCCATCAATCGTCGAGCCCGGGCAGCGCCTCGGCCGGAACCCTCAGGGCGGGCTCGTGGTTGCATCCTTCGCACGGAAGAGCGTGCGGCTCTTTCAGTCGGCTCTTCTTCACGCTCAACGCGCCGTCGCATTTGGGGCATCGCCCGTCGACGGAAACCAGGGTGAAACGCTCGATGTAGCGGCGCCGGGCGAGGATTCCTCCGGTGACGAGCGCACCGAGGAACCAGACCGCGTGCGGGGGGAAGACGGCTACGAAGGGCGCGATGACGGCGAAGACGGCGAAGGTCCGCGCTGCTCCCCCGACCCTCCACGCCCGGCTCCGGGGAATGATCCCGGCACGGACCGGTCGATCGTCGAAGCCGAAGAGCGTGGCCCGGGCGTCGACGATGAGGGCGCCGTCTTCGTCCGTCACGTCAGCCCTTGGCCGCGAATCGCTTCAGACGTTCACCGGCCTCCCGAAGCGTGTCGATCTGCTTGCAGAACACGAAGCGGGCGAGGGAGTGCCCCCTGGACGGCTCACTGAAGAACGAAGCCCCGGGAACAGGGGCGACGCCGCCCTCGGCGGTGAGGCGCTTGCCGAAGGTCATCGAGTCCTCGTCGCTGAGGTCGCTGAAGTCGGCGAGGACATAATAGGCTCCCTGGGGGAAGCGGCACTTGAAGCCGGCCTCCTGGAGCGCCGACACCAACACGTCGCCCCGCTCCTTGTAGCTGGCGACCATGTCGCTGTAGTACTCGGGCCCGAGCTCGTTCATCCCCACCGCACACGCCTCCTGGAGGGGGGCCGGGGCCCCTACGGTGAGGAAATCGTGGACCTTTCGGATGGCCACGGTGAGCTCCGGCGGCGCGATGATCGTCCCGATGCGCCAACCGGTCACGCTGAAGGTCTTGG
>JAHEKK010000621.1 GCA_024638395.1 Gemmatimonadota bacterium
CTTCGTCCTCCTCGCGATCGGCCGCGACCTGGGCCGCAGCCAGATCCGCCGTGAAAAACACCCGGCCCAGAGACCAGTGGACCCGCGAGCCATCCGCCGACCACGTGGGAAACTCACCGCCGACATCGGTCAACCGGAGAACGGGGAGGGCCGCTCGGTCGGGGTTACCGACATTCACGGTGGGTGCGGCACCGCCGAAGGGCGCAACCCGGGTGACGTAGATCTGACCCTGCACGGCTGCCAGGACGCGATCGCCCCTGGGTGCCATCCGCAGGTCCGAAGGCGTGAGCCCGTCGTCGTTCCCCTCGGGGGTCTCGCCGCGGACTTTCAGGTGCTCCCGCTCGTCGGTTCCGTCCCACCGCAACGAAACCAGAACGTCGGGCCGCTTGTGGAAGTAGATCCGGTCTGCAGTCGAGCCGAAGTGGGGGCTCTCACGTCCGTCCACCGGCGCGATGAGCGTCGCCGCCGAAGGTGCACCCCCGTCCGGCACCCAGACGATCTCCGTAGGCGAGGGGGACCCGCCTCCGAATCCTCCCGCCGACTCCTGGAACGCCCGGGCGTGCCCCCGCAGCGCTACGATGCGAGTCCCGTCAGGAGACCAGGCCGGCGTGACGTAGACCCCCTGCTCCGTCGTCAGGCGCACCGGCTCGCCGGACCCATCCGACCGCACCTTGTTGAGATGGCCGGCTTCTCCGTCCCACGAAACGTAGGCGAGCCAACGGCCGTCGGGGGACCAGGCCGGTTGGTGCTCCGAGTTCTCGGACGCGGTGACCCTCCGGGGACCGCCGCCGTCGCCACGGGCGACCCAGAGGCGGTCCAGGGCCGTGAACGCGATGCGACTACCGTCGGGAGAAGGCACGGGATCCCGGATCTGGCGGACCGTGAACGTGGGGGTGTCCTCGATGGGATACTGGAACTCGACCCGGGGCCCGAGCTCGAGATCGTAGCGTACCTGAAACGGGATCTCCTCCGCGGCACCGCCCGGGACGGGAATCTTCCAGATCTTCCCGCCGTAGCTCGCGACCAGATACCGGGAGTCGGGCGTGAAGGACATGCCCGGCAGTACGTCCAGGGTCGCACGAGACTCCTGATCGTCGTGCTGCACCGGATAGGCCAGCCAACGCTCCGAGCCGTCGTTGAGATCCTGAATCCTGAGGCCGGTCTGATCTTCGTGGCGGGTGCCGTACACGAGCCAACGCCCATCGGGAGAAACGGTGGGCCGGACCGCGGACCCGTACCGCGACGTGCGCGTGTAGCTCTCTCCGGATTCCCGATCGTAGACGGCCAACTGGTATTGGGGCATCTGTGCGTTGTAGACCCAGTCTCTGGTGCGGCGCGCGTACCAGATATGCCGCCCGTCGGCGCTGAACGCGGCGCCGTTGGTCTTCAGATCGTCGGGCTCGTCGATGAGAGCCAGACCCGAGCCGCCGTCCACGTGATAGAGCCACAGCTTGGGGAGACCACTCCCACGGAAGTCGCCCTTCGACACCACGATGTAGGACCCGTCGGGGGACCAATCGGGAGATTCGGTCCGGTTGGTGGCACCCGAGGTGACGGCCTCCGCGTCTGAGCCATCGGCCCCGGCGACCCAGACGTTCTGTCCACCGCTTCGGTCGGAGGTGAACACGATCCGCGACCCATCGGGGGAGAACCGGGGCTGGGCGTCGAACGCGAGGCCCGAGGTAATGCGGGTTGCCAGGCCGCCCTCGATGGGCATCGTGAAGAGATCACCGAGATGGTCGAAGACCACCGTCCGCCCGTCGGGACTCACGTCGAGGGAGATCCAGGATCCCTCCATCATGTCGATGGGGACCGTCCGGTCGACGGCGAGGGGGAGGCCGGGCTCGTCGGCTGGGTCCTCCTCCTGGGCGGAGACGGGCACGATCAGAGCGCTCGAGGCGACCAGAACCGAAAGGACCATCCGGAGCCGAGCAGGGAGGATCTCATTCTGCATATCGAACATGAGGGGCAATCCGGGACGTTGGAGGAGCACCAGACATCTCCGTGCGGTGCCAGGGCAAAGCATGTCGTCGCACCGGACCCAACTTGGGGCGCTGCAGGCCCGTTGTGAAAGCCCATCCTGATTGCCGCCACGGATACCGCCAACTCGCCGCCCGCCGGGTTCCCCAGCCATCGGAAACGGCCTGCACCTTCCTTCGTACAGCCAGGGAAGGCCCGCCAAGAGGGGCCACAAGGACTCACACCTCCCGGAGACGACGATGAAGCGATGGGTGATGATGGGATTCGGGTTGATGATCGCCGCCGGCCCAGGCACGGCACAGCAGGCTCAGCCCTCCTACGAGGAGGCCATGGCCGGAGCGTGGAAGGCGGAGCACGACAAGATCCTCGACATGGCCAAGGATTTTCCGGTAGAGCTGTTCGACGCCCGCCCCCACGAGGATTCGCGCTCGTTTCTCGATGAGATTCGCCACGTGACCATCGGACTCGAGATGTCGAGTGCCCAGCTCCGGGGCGAATCGTTCGATTACCAAGCCCGTGTCGCCGAGGACGAAGGAAAGCCCGCCACACGGGAGTCCATCGTAGGCGAGATGGAGACTGCCATCGCCGAGTCCTACCCCCTCGTCGAGGCCGGAGAGTCGCCGGCGATGCCGCGGCTCGTGTTCTGGATCGGACACCAGGGCGAGCACTACGGGAAGCTCGTGTCGATCTACCGCATGAACGATCTGGTACCGCCGGTGTCTCGCGGAGAGTCGTAGGGGTCGCTCCCCAGCGCCTCTGCGCTCTTCGGTGGCGGACGACCCCTCGTGTCACCACTCTGGTGGAATGCGGCGAACGGTTCGCAAGCGACGACGGACAGACGGAGGAGCGATGACGTGCCCGA
>JAHEKK010000622.1 GCA_024638395.1 Gemmatimonadota bacterium
AAGGACGGGGTCATCGCCTACAAGATCGCGGCCCACGCCGCCGATCTGGCGAAGGGCCACCCCGGCGCGCAGGCCTGGGACGACGCACTGTCCCTGGCCCGCTTCGAGTTCAGATGGAGAGACCAGTTCAACCTGGCCCTCGACCCGGTGACCGCCGAGAGCTTTCACGACGAGACGCTTCCTGCCGAAGGGGCGAAGGTGGCTCACTTCTGCTCCATGTGCGGACCCAAGTTCTGCTCCATGAAGATCAGTGAGGACATTCGCCGCTACGCCTCGTCCCGAGGGGTCGACGCCGGAGAGGCCGTCGAGGTCGGGATGAAGGAGATGGCCAGCCGCTTCAAGGAGCAGGGGAGCGAGCTCTACGTTTCCGTCGACGGGACGAACAGCGAGAAGCCCGACGTGGCCACGGGATGAACCCGGCACCCCCGGTTTACTCCGGGCGGGCCGCCGGGCAACGGAGCCACGACAACCTTGCCACAGCCGGAGGGCTGAGATGACACGTATGGGCCTATTGACCTCGTTGACGCTCTTGGCCGCGGCCGGCTGTGGCGAGCGGAGCTTGGTGGACCCCGCTGCAGAGCGGGTGTTCTACGGGGCGTCCCTGTGGGACGGGTCGGGAGCACCGGCAATGGAGAACGCGGTTGTCCAGGTAGCGGGCGGCCGCATCCTCTCCGTCATGGCTGCCCCGGAGGGTGTCGACGTGGCAGCGGAGGTCGCGGCTTCCACGGCCGAGGGGGCCGACCTTTCCGGCCACTACCTCATTCCCGGACTCATCAACGTCCATGGACATGCAGGCGGAACGTGGAGCGAGGCCCTGGAGGTTTCCTACCCGGACTACGTCGAGGGGGAGCTCCGGCGGTACGCCCGCTTCGGCGTGACGACGGTGAACAGCCTGGGGGGAGACGGGGACGCCTCCTTCCGGATCCGGAACGATAGTTGGAGCGAATCCGCCCCGGGCCGGGCCCGGCTCCTCGTCGCCGCCGCCGTCGTGGTGGGCGAGTCTCCCGAGGAAGCCACGGCCATGGTGGAGGCCAACGCCGAGCGAGGAGCGGATTGGATCAAGATCCGAGTCGACGACAACCTCGGGGCCACGTCGAAGATGACGCCGGAGGTCTTCGGGGCCGTGATCGAGAGGGCCCATGAGCTCGGGCTTCCGGTGGCCGCTCACCTCTTCTACCAGGACGACGCCAAAGCCCTGCTCACGGCGGGAGCGGATCTCGTCGCCCACAGTGTCCGGGACCGAGAGGTGGATTCGGAGCTGATCGGCCAATTGAGGGAGACCGGCGTGTGCTACGTGCCGACCCTCTCCCGGGAGGTTTCGACCTTCGTGTACGGGGAACGGCCGGACTTCTTCGACGACACGTTTCTCATGTCCGATGTGGACGAGACCCAGGTGTTGGCGGTGAGCGAACCCGGGCGCCGGGAGAGCATCCGGAACTCTCGCGCCGCGAGGGCATACCGGATCTCCCTGGACATCGCGACCCACAACCTGAAGCGTCTGTCCGAAGCCGGGGTGACGATCGCTTTCGGAACGGACTCGGGGCCCCTGGGGAGGTTTCAGGGATACTTCGAACACATGGAGATCGGCTTGATGCGGGAGTCGGGGCTGTCCATGGAGGAGATCCTTCTCTCAGCCACCGGGAATGCTGCGGCGTGCATTCGCCGAGACGACATCGGCCTCATCGAGGCGGGTAGGAGAGCGGACTTCATCGTGTTGTCCCAGGACCCACTGAGCGGACCCGAGGCTGTCAGGGCCATCGAGTCGGTGTGGATTGGCGGGACCCGCATCGAGGACTCCGACAAGACCCCCTGACGGAAGGAACACCGGCCGGGACTTCACGTCCCGCCGGCTGACCTCCGACAAGTACCCGACCGCGATTCTCTTCCTGGCGACACACTCCCCCCCTGGGGGATCTCTTGTTCACCCGGGGTTCCGGTGCCTCCAGCCCTTCGGCCTCGGGGCTCAGGTCACCGGAACGGCCGGGGCCGGGGGTATCGCCTCTATTCCTGGCGCAGCGCCACCATGGGATCCACCGCAGTGGCCCGCCGGGCGGGGACCGTGGAGGCCGCGAGCCCCGTCAGGGCCAGCACAGCCGTGATCACCAGATACACCACGGGATCGTTGGGATTCACCTCGAACAGCACCGTCTGAAGACCCCTGGATATCAACAAGGCAAGCCCCACGCCCAGGAGGAGACCGATGACGATCTGGCCCAGGCCCTGACGAAGCACCAATCGGAGCACCTGTGACGCTTCCGCTCCCAGGGCCATGCGAACGCCCATCTCCGTTGTCCGGCGGCTCACGGAGAAGGACATGACCCCGTAGAGGCCCACCGCGGCCAGGAACAGCGCCGACGCTCCGAAGATCATGAAGAGGACGCCGAACACGTTGTAGAACCAGGTGCTCTGAGACATTCGCCCGGCCATCGTGTCGACGAAGTAGATGGGGATATCCGCATCCACTGAAGCCACGGCGTCGCGCACCGCCACGGTCAAGCTCATGGGATCGGCGGGACCCCGGGCCGCCAGGCTCATGAACCTGGCGTCGCCCTGGGAGATGGGGGTGTACAGGCCGGCCGGGTCACCATCGGTGTTGCCCAGGCCCTCCATGTAGAGGTCGGGCACCACGCCCACGATGGTCAGCCAGGGTTCTTCCGAGCCCGAACGGCCCAGGCGGATCTGCGTACCCAGGGCGTCGCCCGACGCATACTTCTGGGCGAAGCTCTGGTTCACGATCGCGACGGGCACCCCATCCGCTACGTCCCCCGTGTTGAAGTCGCGCCCCTGGCTCAAGGCAACGCCGAACGTCTCGAAGTAGCCTGGAGAAATGATGGCGGT
>JAHEKK010000623.1 GCA_024638395.1 Gemmatimonadota bacterium
TGTACTCGATCCCGAAGTTCATGAAGTACCGGTAGCTGGTGCCGAGTTGGCGCTGACGGAGCAGGATCTGTTCGTCCGTGGCGCCGGCCGCCGAGATGTAGAGCTGATCCCTGATCCAGGCATAGTTTCCGCCCATTCGAACGGAGAAACCCTGGAAGAGGCGGATGTTGAAGTTCCCGGAGATGGAGACATTGTACTTCGAGGTGTCGTGCAGGTATTGCTGGGCCGTGACCGAGGTAGACCAGCGACCCCACGGCTCGACCAGTGACAGCTCGGCGGCCGCCACCTGTTGCGGGACGGTCTCGAACTGCTCGTTGAAGATGGTCCGCTCCGTATACTCGAAGTAGTTGAGACCTACGAGGTACTGGAGGGTCAGCGAGCGCCGACTGGACTCGGAGTAGGGGAAGAAGTTGTATTCGATCCCCGGTTTCAGACTCCAACGCAGGTCCTGGTTGACGAAGGTGGACGAACCGATGTCCCCCCGAAGACCCAACGCCCACTGGGCTCCCACGGATCGGACCAACGAGAGGTCGGTTCCCCAATCCCGACGGATCTCTTCCACCGTGCTCCCGTCGGAGAGGTCGAACGACTGGACGTTCCGGCTGAAGCGCCCGCCGATGTTGATCTTCAACGCCTCCGTCGTCCGATTGGCCGATACGTTGCTGAACATGTTGGAGAAGCGGGACGTCGCCTGGCCGTTCATGAAGCCGTTGGCGCTGATGCGAAAGACCCAGAAGTCCCACGGATCGTCGCCACCGGCCGCCCCTGGCGGGCCTCCGGGCCCAGGTCGGCCCCCGGGGCGTGCACCTCCCTGGGGGTCATCGAAAACGACGCGCAACCTATCGGCGGCCGATGTGGTCTGGGCATAGGCGACGAGGCCCAGCTTGACCCGCTCCGCCAGCCCTCCCCGCTGCTCGTCGGTGGTGGCGTCGCCAGCCGTGGAGTACGAGAGCTCCTGGTCCGTCCCCTCGAAGTCACCAAGACCGATGAACGCCAGCGTGTAAAGGCGTCCGCCGCCCCCGTTGGTCTGCGAGGTCACGAGGACGTGAACGTCGGCGACCTCCCGATCCCTCACCCAGTTCACGAAGGGAGCCTCGCGCCGGAAGAAGTCGAGGTCGTGGCAACCCGGCGCCTGGCAATCGAAGAAGAGGTTGACGAGGTCGGCGCCTTCGGGGTCCTGGCCCGCGACGTCCACCGGCGCGGCGAGAATCGCGAGCACGAAGATCCCCGCGAGCCATGCGACACGCGCCATGAGCCACCCCCTCACCCGGATGATATACATCCCTCCGCCGCTCTCGACGGACGGCCCGACTGCCCTTCTGACAACTCTACTAACACTTTCGTTGCCCGAAGGTCCACAGTCGCCTTGGCGAGGCGCGTATACGGTGCTTGCGACCTGCGCGTAGAACGCGGTGGACTACTGCTTCAGGGCTGAGACGGGGGCGACGCCACTGGCCCGTCGGGCGGGCAGCAGAGTAGCCAGCACGGCGACGCCGACCAGCGCTCCCGCCAGCCCCAGCGAGTATCCGTAGCTGAGGTTCGCCTGGAAGAGGTTGAGTCCGATGGCGGCGCCCCGGAACATGAGGTAGGCCAAGGGGAGACCGGCGGCGAGCCCGATGCCCACCAGGGTCAGGCCTGAACGGGCGACCATGCCGACGACCGTCACTCGGTCGGCGCCCAGAGCCATCCGGATACCGATCTCTCGTTGGCGCTGGGCGACGGCGTGAGCCATGACGCCGTAGATGCCCATGGTCGCCAGAGCGAGGGCGATGCCTCCCATGACCATGAGGAAGAGGGAGACGGATCGCGGGCCGGCCAGCGAGGCGCCGATGAACGCCTCGAGGGACTGAACGTCGGCGACGGGCTGATCGGCGTCCACGGACCAGACGGCCTCCCGCACTGCCGAGGACACTATACCGGGCTCACCTGTCGTTCGAACGGCGAACGAGGGATTCCGCAGGGGGACCTGGGCCATGGGCAGGTAGATCTGCTCGTTACCTTGTCCGGCCAGGGCGATGCGCTCCTGGAGGACGTCACCGGCCACTCCCACGATCCGCCGACTCGCCCCACTCACGACGATCTGCTGGCCAAGGGCATCATCGTCGCCGAACGCGCGGGCCAGGCTCTCGGATAGAATGGCTACGGCCTCGGTTTCGAGCCGATCACCGGCGTCGAAGCTTCGACCTCGGATGAGCGAGATCTCCATCGTCTCGAAGAAGCTCGGGCTAACGGACTGGAGACCGGCGGTGGGCCGGTCGGCCTCGTCGATGACCGGTTGTCCGGCTATGACGTACGGAGTCCGCGGGTTCTGACGGCCCCGCGGCAGGCTCGACATGAGCGCCACAGACTCGACGCCTCCAGCCGCGAGAAGCGCGTCCTCCAGTTCGACCTGGTACGCGGCCATCGCCGGAGCCGTGGCGTACCGGTCCTCCGGGATGGAGATCTGGAAGGTCAGGAGTCCTTCGGAAACGAAGCCTTGATCCTGATTGGACAGGCGTTCGAAGGCCTCGATGAGGAATCCGGCGCCGGCCAGCAGGCCCAGGGCCACTGCCACCTCCCCGACGACGAAGGCGTTGCGGATCCGCTTCCGAGAACGGCCTGCGGTGCCACCCCGTGCTCCGTTCCCGAGTGCCTCCCTAAGATTCGCTCCCACCGAGTGGAGAGCCGGCGCCAGGCCGAAGGCGATGCCCGCGCCCACGGCGACGAAGAGGGTTGCGGCGATGACCTCCGGATCGAGTTCGGGCAGCAAGGCGGCGGGCATCTCGGCAGGCATGACGCCCCTCAGCCAACGCACGATCCAGATGGAGAGGACGACGCCGATCCCGCCGGCGATGACT
>JAHEKK010000624.1 GCA_024638395.1 Gemmatimonadota bacterium
CAATCGGATCCCATGGCCAGGCTCACGGCATTGGATCCCACTGGGAGATCTGGATGGCGGCTTCGGCCACCGGAGCCATGGGTGCCCTCGAAGTGGCGAGCCTCCACGGAGCCCGGTTCCTGGGCGCGGAGGAGGACCTGGGGTCGATCGAAGTCGGCAAACTGGCGGACCTCATCGTCCTCAACTCGAATCCCCTGGACGACATCCGCAACACCACCGATATCCAATACGTCGTCCAGGGCGGGATCGTCCGGGACGGCATGAGCCTGGACGAGGTGTGGCCCAATCAGACGCCCTACGGCGACCACTGGTGGGTGAATCCCGACGCGTGGCTCATGGACGACCGGCCCGTGGATATCTGGGACCAGCGGCGATAGTCGTCAGGGGGCGGCGGCGGAGTCCTGGGCTCCAGGGCTCCGGTCGCTTCCTCCGGAGCCCCCCTTCCCCCGGGCTTCCACCCGTTGCGGGTCGTCCTACGTAGCCATTCCGAAGCCCTACGTAGGTCGGCGTAGTTCGCGGCCCTGGCCCGTCCCCGATCCTTCCAGTGTTGGTTGAAACCACACCGGAAGGAGATGTGAAATGACCGGGCACACGCAGAGACGCATCGGGCCACTGTTGGCGATTGCACTGCTGTTCAGCGCCGCTTGTGAAACGCCGACGGAAGGACCCCCGGGCCTGGCCGTTGAAAGCCCCGGAGCCCACACGACCGAGGCAGGGCCTTGGCTCAACGTGGCCACCTGGAACGTCTATCTGGGTGGCGACATTGCCCCGGTTCTGGGAGCGGACTTCGGCAACCCCCTGGAGGTTGTGGCCGCCGCTGCCACGGCCTGGAATCAAGTACAGAACAGTAACCTGCCCGAACGGGCTGCCGCGGTGGTGGGCCGTTTGGCGGAGGAGATGCCGGCGGTCGTCGGCCTCCAGGAAGTCTTCAGGTTCATCGAACTCGACGGGGCTTTCCAGCCCATCGCGGCCCCCCTCGACATGCTGGAGCTCATCGAGGACGAGATCTCGACGCGAGGGCTTCCCTACCAGGTACTCGGGATGCAGGAAGCCACGTCGGCAGCGCTCCCGGTCCGCCTCGATTTCAACACGTTCCAGGTGGACCGCTGGGTCGCCTTCACCGATCGCGTGGTGACGTTGGCACGCAATGACGTCGCGGTTTCGCAGGTGATGCAGGGCGCCTATCAAGCTTCGTTCCCGCTGGCCCCAGCAATCGAGTTGAAGCGAGGGTGGATTCGGGTAGACGTGGAGCATTGGGGTGGGACCGTGCACTTGATCAATACCCATCTCGAGGGCCAGTCCCTTTCGCCTATCCAGTCCCTTCAGGTCGATGAGCTGTTGGGGCCGATCACGTCGGGCCTGCCCGGGACGGTCGTGATCATGGGTGACCTGAACTCGGATGCCGCCGCTTCGCCCGGGGCGCCCTCGTGGACGCCGACGTATGGTCGGATCGTGGACGCCGGATTCTTCGACGTCTGGACCGAGGTACGCCCAAAGGCGGGGCAGGGGTTCACCTGCTGCCACGATCCTGGACTCAGCGGCCCAGAGGGAAATCTGGACGAGCGGATCGACTTCGTCCTCGTACGGCAGGCCGGAGGGGCCGGTGGCCAACACCTGGAAGGAAAGGTGCGAGCCGATCTGCTCGGTCACGAGCATTCCGAGCAGACCGATCCATCAGGACTCTGGCCGTCCGATCACGCCGGGATTGCGGTCGAGCTCCTTCTGCCGCCGGGCCTCGCCTCGACGAGTCAGGTATCCGGCTCATAGGTTCGCAGTCGGGGGAATGCCATGACTGTCGATGCTGGACACCGTGGATCCCGGACCCTCCCCCTCGTGGGGAGGGGAAGGGATCTGGAAGGACTCTCGACTCTTTTCGGGTCAAGTAGCGACCCGACGCCCTTCTATCTGCTCACGGGCGAGACCGGTATCGGGAAGTCGCGCCTGGCTTCAGTCATGGCGGATGATGCGGAGCGCCGGGGGTGGCAGGTGGTTCGCGGGCGGGCGTACCCGGTGGAGGCCGGTGTACCCTACGCCGTCTTTTCCGACGCGTTCCTCCCCCTTCTGAGGGCGATGCCGTCCAGCCGGTTGGAGGTGCTAACCCGGGGAAGACAGCGGGATCTGCTGCGGCTGTTCCCTCCCCTTGGAGAGGTGGAACACGAGGACGAGCCGGGAGCCGACCCCGGTGAACTGAGGACCCGGCTCTACTGGAACTTCTCCAAGCTCCTGAAGGGGCTGGCCTCGCGTCAGCCGTTGCTGGTCCTCCTGGACGACCTTCACTGGGCGGCGCCGTCGAGCATCGGCCTTCTCCATTTCCTCGTTCGCCAGGAGGACCTGGGCCAACTCAGAGTTCTCGGCACGTACAACACCGACCACCGGGAGCAAAGCCCCCAACTGATCCAGATGGAGCGCTCCCTCCTGTCCCTTCGCCGCCTCCGAATCCATCACCTCGAGGCGCTGTCGGCCGACGACACCCAGGAGCTCATCGTCGGCACGTTCAGAACCACCGGCCATGCCGTGGACGACTTCGCCCATATGCTCTACGGCTGGACGAAGGGCAATCCCTATTTCATGGAGCAGACCCTGAACCAGCTCGTCGATACCGGACGGCTCTATCAGCGCGACAACACATGGATGGGATGGGAGAACCAAGCCCTGGAGCTGGCGCCCACGGTTCTCGATACCGTGGTGTCCCGCCTCGGCGGGGGAGGCCCCCACGCGACCACCGTCGGGGAAGTCCTCGCCGTGGCAGGCGGACGGTGTCCCATCTCGATTCTCTGCGACGTTTCGGGAGTGGAACCTGAATCAGTCCAGGATGGAGTGGAAACCCTACTGGAACT